>JAAYIG010000086.1 GCA_012523595.1 Fibrobacter sp. | reverse complement strand
TAAGCGCTGCTTTTTTTATTTCAAGTTGCGCATCAGAAGAAAGCTTCCTAAAATCTCGTTTTTCCATATCTTGAAAATAAATTATGCCCTATCACTTTGAGCAACATTTAATTGCCGAAGTAATAAACAACGGGTATAAACCGGGAGATCCTTATGAGGTATTATCCATCGTGTATTATTATTTCTGTTCTTTTGGCTGTGGCTTTTGCCGACAATCCCATCATAAACCACTTATACACAGCCGATCCGGCTGCACTTGTCTATAATGACACATGCTACATATTCACAGGGTATGATGAAGGTTCTACAGGATATGTGATGAAAGACTGGTACATTTTCTCATCCACAGACATGGTGCACTGGACAGATCATGGTCCGAGATTAACACTTTCTGATTTCTCATGGGCCAGAGCAGACGCATGGGCCGGACATTGTGTTGAAAAGAATGGAAAATTTTACTGGTATGTACCAGTATCACATAAAACCATAAGCGGTTTTTCCATTGGAGTCGCTGTAGCGGATCATCCACTTGGTCCCTACAAAGATGCAAGGGGATCGGCTCTCATTACAAACAATATGACTACTAATGTAGATATCTCCTGGGATGATATAGATCCCGGGGTGTTTGTGGACACTGACGGGCAGGCGTATCTTTACTGGGGAAATACAAGCTGCAAAATGATAAAACTGAAGAGCAATATGATTGAAACTGAAGGGTCAATTCAGTATATCAATCTCCGGAGCTTTACTGAGGCTCCGTGGGTCCATAAAAGAAACAATACCTATTATCTCAGCTATGCTGCAGAGTGGACTGAATACATCGATTATGCCATAAGCAATTCTCCGTTGGGGCCATGGACATACAAAGGCCGTCTCAATGACCGGGTCCCATCTGAAACAAATCATCAGGCAATAATCGAAATGAAAGGAAGATGGTATTTCATTTATCACAATGCAGCTCTGCCCGGAGGAGGGCCGTACAAAAGATCTGTATGTGTCGATGAACTCTTTTACAATGCAGATGGGACAATTAAAAAGATTGTCATGACTGAATCAGGTATTGAGCAGACTGGAGATGGACCGTTTAAAACAGGCGTTAAGTACCAGATCATTTCCAGACTCAGTAATAAGGCTCTTGATGTCGCGGGTAGATCAGTTTCCGCTGGAGCAAAAATCCAGCAGTTTTCTGCTGATGATCAGGAGGAGAGCCAATTATGGTTTTTTGAACGTACCGGAAATGGAACCTACAAAATTATAAATGAGAAAAGTGGACTGTGTGTGGGTACAGCGGAAAATAGTGTCGATGATCGTGCCAATATTGTACAGAGCTTTTTTACCGGAAACAAAGCACAGATCTGGAAACCTC
This sequence comes from Fibrobacter sp., assembly GCA_012523595.1. Classification (NCBI taxonomy): domain Bacteria; kingdom Pseudomonadati; phylum Fibrobacterota; class Fibrobacteria; order Fibrobacterales; family Fibrobacteraceae; genus Fibrobacter; species Fibrobacter sp. The sequence continues at coordinate 21,706 of JAAYIG010000086.1, read as the reverse complement.
TGGGAACAGGGGATGGACACTATGCTTTTGTCAATTTAGCCAGCGGAAAGGCTCTTGATGTGCTTGATCTTTCAATGGAAGACAACGCCGACATTATCCTTTGGCCATATTGGCGTTCTGATAATCAGCAATGGTTGCTCAGGGAAGTACTTCCTGCAGTGTCTAATAAGACTGCAATAATAAGTGAACAAAACAGATACTTCTCGGTTTCATTGAATTCAGAAGAATCCAGAGTGCTTCTGAAACAAATTCCCGCCTGCAGCAATCCGGTTCTGGATATCTGTGATCTGCGTGGGAGATCCCTGTGGTCATCTCCATTGAATATCAGAAACAGTGAGACAATTCAGGTTAAATCCGGATTGGATCTGCCTTGTGGAATTTATCTGGTTACAGTAAAAAGCAGTGGAAAAATCATTAGTGCCGGGAAGCTTGTGACTCACTGAGAAAGAACTATCCTCAGGTAAATCTCCGTTTTTTTGTGCCGCATTGAAATAACTGCAAGTCGGGAATGGTGCTCACTGACATCCGATGTGAGCACTGAGTATTATTGAAGTAGCCTGCGCTCCTTCATAGCGTTCATTCAGGTGAGTGGACATTTGTTTCTAAGAAAAATATGCTTCATGATAACATCCGGGTTGGTATTATTTTATGTGAAACAAAAACGGAATCATAATAGATTGTGGGTTATTTAAAATAGTCATGAGCAGAAAAATATTCACAAACCATAAAATCGAATTCTCTGATTCAAGATTGTTATCTGCGATCGAGGATAAATCAGTTGATCTGGTAGTGACATCACCGCCATATCCTATGATCGAGATGTGGGATAGTCTCTTTGGTTCCTTAAATCCGGAAATACGCAATTTACTTAAGCAGGTTAATGGCCCCGGGGCTTTCGAATTGATGAATCAGGAACTCGATAAAACATGGGATGAACTTGCCAGAGTCGTAAAGGATAGTGGATTTGTGTGCATTAATATTGGTGATGCAACCAGGAAAATTGGTGACCAATTCCAACTGTATTCAAATCATTCCCGGATAACATCTAAATTCATTAATCTTGGATTTCAACCTCTGCCGGTAATTCTCTGGAAGAAAACAACCAATGCACCAAACAAGTTTATGGGCTCAGGGATGCTTCCTGCGGGAGCTTATGTCACACTTGAACACGAATATATACTGATATTTCGCAAGGGGGGAAAAAGAGAATTCAGGAATGCTGATGAAAAAAAGTTTCGAAACCAGAGTGCCTTTTTCTGGGAGGAGCGAAACAGGTGGTTTTCTGATTCCTGGGATTTAAAAGGAATCAAACAAGCAACAAATGATGAGAGCGTGCGTGAAAGAAATGCCGCTTATCCTTTTGAGTTGCCTTATCGTCTGATAAACATGTATTCTGTCAAAGGTGATATGGTTCTTGATCCTTTCCTTGGTACTGGCACAACAACATTTGCTGCTATAGCATCAGAAAGAAATTCGATTGGAATAGAATATGACAGGAATTTTTCTTCTGTAATTCTTAGTGGTTTAAAGGATTTTTGTAAAACAGCAAACAGCCTGATAACAAAGAGACTTGAAGATCACATCGTTTTCTGTGAAGAGTACCGGAAAGAAAAAGGTCCTTTTAAATACGAAAACAGATGTTTTAGGTTTCCTGTTATGACAAAACAGGAAACTGATCTTGATTTGAAGCACATTTACAAAATTAACTCTGCAGATTTAAGTAACATAACAGTTGAATACCAGCCAATCAAATTTGTATCCCATACAGTCGAGTCGTCAGTTCCTCCTCTTGCATGACCTCAAAATGACTATCAGGGTCAATTGTATCTTTTATGATTCAGGAATAGATAATCCGCATTAATTAATCCTCGTTTGTACAATTTTGCCCCTTCCCCTCCGTATTTTTTTTCACATTTTGACCATCTCATTTCACCATCTTCAGGATAACTGCCAATGAAAACCGGTGCCCAACTACCTATTGAGATAAAAAGATTGATTAATGGAAAAAGTACCCGTGTTTTGCATGTCCAAAAAACCGATCTGACAGAGGAACGGAGATTCGGCAGGGGCTTTCTGATTCTTACAGATGCAGAGTTGATAACTATAAGCGGAGAAAAAGTGCTCTCTGAAATGCCCCTCAGTGAGCTGAAGCAAGTGAGGATAGATGAGCTTGCAGGGTGTGGAAGGGTAACTGCGGAAACCTCAGAAGGCTTAAAGCATCTTCTGTACTATTCAAATCATCTTGTACCTGAGTTCGCTGATTCAACAAGAATAATAAATCATTTCCTCCATAATAATGAACTTTCAGAGGGAACAATTGAGCATGGATCCCATTGTTCGCGATGCAGTTCACCTCTTCCGGAGCGGGGGAGCAGGTGTCCCCGTTGTGTACCCCGCTTAAAGATACTTAAAAGAATCATTGCTTTGAGTGCTCCCTATAAGATCCGGATCTTTTTTTTGATGCTTGTGACAGGAGCCGGTGTCCTGTTTCAGGTACTTCCACCTTACATCACAAAAAAGATCGTGGATGAAGTTATTGGAAAAGGAGATATACAGAAACTCTACTATTACACCGGAGCCATGATCGGTTGTGGTGTTCTTTACCTTGCAATGCGTCTGATCAGTATCAATCTTACCTCCTGGGTAGGAGCCAGGATAGTAACTGACCTGCGAAGCAGGCTTCACAGTGTGCTGCAGTATCTGAAACTGAGTTTCTTTACAAGGCGGGAACCCGGTGAACTTGTCGGTCGAATCATGCATGACACCGGAGAACTTCAGCAGTTTCTTATCGATGGACTTCCTTCTCTCGTAATAAATGTCATTTCATTTGTGGTTGTAGGTGTAATACTGCTGAAAATCAACTGGGCACTGACCCTTTTTGTTCTGGTGCCTGTTCCGATGCTGATTCTGGGCTCAAGCTGGTTCTGGAGCAAGCTTCGACCTTTGTTCTTGCGTGAAGGAACCATGGTGGGACATCTTTACTCTGTGCTGGGAGAATCACTTCAGGGTTTGCGTGTGATCAAGGCATGCTCCAGGGAACGCCATCGTATTATAATTTTTGATTCTGTAAACAACCGTCTGGCATCAACACAGGTCACAACACAACGTGTTTCAGGAAGCTTCAATGAAACTATGTATTGGATAATGTCCCTTGGGGTGACATTTGTCTGGTTCTTTGCCTCGAAAATGATAACCGGAGGAAAAAGTGATTTTACTATTGGAGACCTTCTGGCGTTTGTGGGTTATATCTGGCTCTTTTATGGCCCTCTTCAGTGGTTTTCAGTCATTCTTCACTGGATGACACATGCTTTCTCGGGTGCAGAAAGAATCTTCGAGGTGCTTGACACTTCACCGGAAAGATATGAAAGCAGTCATTCAGTTACATTGCCTGAAATAAAAGGAAGCATAGAATTCCGTGATCTGCATTTCAGTTACGAACGCGGCAAAGAAGTAATAAAAGGGATCTCCTTCAAAATTGAACCGGGTGAGATTATCGGGTTGATTGGCCGTTCCGGGGCAGGGAAGAGCACTGTTATAAATCTGTTGACCCGCTTTTTCGAGCCCGATTCAGGTGAGATACTCATTGACGGGGTTCCATTGAGCAGAATCAAGCTCTCACAGTTGCGTTCAAACATCGGACTTGTGATGCAGGAATCATTTCTTTTCAATGCTTCGATAGCGGAAAACATCGCCTATGGGATGGAACATGCGAGCTTCAAAGAGATAATCGAGGCTGCGAAGGCTGCCCATGCCCACGAGTTTATTATCCGTAAAAGGGACGGCTATGATACGATTGTCGGGGACACCGGGGAGCGGCTCTCAGGAGGGGAAAAGCAGCGAATCGCTATCGCCAGAGCCATTCTGCACAATCCCCCGATTCTTGTCCTTGATGAAGCAACATCGTCGGTTGACTCAACAACCGAGAGGCACATCCAGGAGGCGATAAACGGGTTGATTAAAGGTCGTACAACAATTGCAATCGCTCACCGCCTCTCGACTCTGCGTAATGCCAGTCGTCTGGTAGTGCTCTCGGACGGGAAACTGGCGGAGATTGGTACTCATGATGAATTGATAGAGAAAAATGGCATATATGCTGATCTCTTAAGATCGCATACGGAAATGAATGCTTTGCAGTCAGTAATGTGGGGTTGATATGCAGGATAATACTTTAACTCTCTATAGAAAACAGGATCAGGTTTTTCTTAAACGAAAAGGGAAAGAGGATACGGCTGTTTCAGTGGCTTGGCTTCGCCCTGTAACAGAAGGAGCGGAAGAGATCTCTCTTATTACTGAGCAGGGGGAGTCTTGCCTTCTCAGCAGTCTCGAACAGCTCGATCCTCAATCACGCAGTATAGCCAGTGAAGAACTGGAAAAGAACTATTTCTATGTCGAAATCCTGTGTCTGATTCGTACAGATGTCAATATTGGGAACAGGTATTTTGAGGCGGACACGGATCGTGGGAGAATCAAATTTGTGGTAAAAAACCCATATGTTGACATCCGTCCCGCAGGTAAAGACGGAGTAATCATCCGCGATTCGGTGGGTAATCTGTATCGGATCAAATCGCTGTCAATGTTAGATGCAAGGTCAAGAAAAGAGTTCGAAAAAGTAATCTGAAACTAGTCAACTGACACTCAGAAAGTAAAAGAAATCCCAAACCCTGCCATTCCTATCAGGCCGACTGCTCCAGAAACTACGGTCAAGGTAAGACTCCTGGTGTAGCGCTTCTCAGCCGAGTCGTACTGATCCCATTTATCGGGTTCAACCGATGTCTCAACCCAGTGCTGGTGGGCGGATCTGGTCTGGTAAGCCGCTATGGCACATGCGGCCAATCCTGTGATTCCCAGTCCAAGTGACAAAAAGCGAATCTTTACAGCACCAATGGACTTGTTCTGCTCCTGATGCGGGGCAGTCACATTCGCGGGAATTGTTACTAAACTGTCAATTTTCGCTTCAATAGCATTGTGTGTAAAAGGTACACTATCAAGGACCGGCAGGATCTTGTCCGCAATGGTAAAATGGAACTGTCCGTTTTGGTAAAAAATTCCATTTTTTATCCGCACATCCGGGCTTTTTGAATTAATACCGAAGACGGAATAGGAGAGTGTGAAGTTTCTGAAGTAAACGGAATCATTTTTTTCCGAGATCAATAAGCCGTTCCAGTCAAAAGGTGCTGCTGCCTGTTCACTGCTTTTATTGTGTACAGAGTCGTTAAATGATGTCAGAATCACCATCTGCTCCGGTGTACCATCGATAACAAGGGTTCCTTCGGCAGTAATACCTGTAAATGGTTTAAAAAGAAGAATGCATCCTGCTTTGATTTCTGCTCTTTTTCCCTCCGGTATTGTGATATCTTCTTCGATCACGTACGGGTTTTTTTCTGCTGTGAACTGAATATCTGAAATATCACCTCTAAGAAGAGTCTGTGGGGATGCTGAAGAAAGAAGAAGAACCGTTAATAAAGCAATATTTCTCATAAGCTTATTCCTTATTTAATGCAGCCAGTTCATCATCCGCTTTTTTAAGACGGAAATGATCAGGGGCTGCGGAATAGGTTCTTTTAACCACGATCCAGGCATTTATTGCCTGAACCCTTGTATTTTCTGTCGGATTTTTGCGGTGTAATCCACTTCTCAGTACAGCAATATTGTAAAGAGCATCTCTGCGTATTTTCTGAGTCTCTCTTACCCGTCCCGGCCTGATCAAAGCCTGCTGATAACACCCCAACGCATCAGTGCTGTTTCCCTGTTTCTCAAAGAGTATCCCGCAGAGATAATGAAACTGGGCATCATGAGATTTCACTTCTTTAACCAGAGAAGAGGCTCTTTTTAGCCTGTTTGTTTCCAGATAAGACTCAAGAAGCATGATTTTAGCATTGTTGCGTTGAGGATGATGGTCAGGGAGATTCTCAAGAGCCAGAATTGCATCATAAAAGGCTTTCTTCTGTATAGCGTTTGAAGCAATTACAAACATATCAGGGTTTTTGTACTTTTTCTTCAGAATATCGACAGGGGAGAGCTCCGGCTTGGTAACAACTGGTTGCTTTATCGGAGTACTTTTGTTCTCATTATGGATGGGATCAACCGGTTTTTTTTCAGAAACAGTATTGATTCCCTTATCCCGCGCCAATGAGTCAGGGTGTAATGCCACAGGAATCTGATTTGTCTGAAAGGTTGTTTTTGTCGTTGAAGCGATTGGTTCTGGAGTTGGCTCTGATAAAGCCGATTTTTCTGGTTTGGTCGAGATAAAAAACAGAAATGCAACTCCCGCAAGAACAGCTCCTCCAATGAAGTAGTATTTCCGGTGCAGCCTTGAGATCCTCTTTTGTGGAGGCCTGACAGTTAAGGAACCTTCCAGGTACTCTGCAAGAACAACCTCAGGGCTGTCCGGAGTAATTGATTTATGAACGATGTTCAATTTGTCAAGCAGTGCCTTTGCACTGTCGTAACGCTCCTGTTTCTCAAAATTAAGGCACTTTTGAGAAATTCTGGAAAGCTCCGGAGAGATATCAAAGGCATATTCAGAGAACTTTCTGAACTCATTGCTTATTCTTTTTTTCATAAGTTCGGTTATGGATTCCTGGGGGAATGTTTTTTCCCCGGTCAGCATCTCATACAGAATAGCCCCAAGGGAGTAGATATCAGTGCGGCAGTCAACTTCCCCTCCGTTCATCTGTTCCGGAGAAAGGTACTGGATTGTACCTACAATACTGCCATCGATGGTATGAAGGCTCACTTCAGTCGGTCTGGCAATCCCAAAATCCATCAGGCGCACTTCGCCTTTTTCAGAAATCATGATATTTGCCGGTTTCAGATCACGGTGAATCACTCCGTGATAGGTTTTTCCGTAAATAAGGATTTCAAGGCTGTGGGCGTAATAAAGTGCCCTGGAGACAAGAATCATTATAGAACTGCAAACTTCGTCTGGTAGTTTTCCCTTTTCCCTTATCAGCTCTTCGAGAGATTTACCATTTACATACTCCATTTCAATGTAGGGCAGTCCATTCCATTCTCCAACGTTGTAGATTTCAACTATGTTGGGATGGTGCAGTTTTGCGCTTATCTTCACTTCTGTTTCAAAACGGTTCTTAAGATCGCATCTGTCGGGTTTTAATATCTTAACAGCCCTGAAAACCTCCAGTTTTTCATTCCACACTTTATAAACCTTAGCCATTCCCCCTGATCCCAGGACGGAAGAGATTATTCCCGAACCAATTTTTACCTGCTCATCCTCCCTGGGAAGTACAGCGGAATCCCCATTTATTTCCCACAGGCGTGTTCCTGACAGAGAGCATTGTTCGACGCAGGTCTTTTCAACCGGTTTTGTTTTTTCCTTATTTTCCTTGTTTGCATTGGTATCCATAAAATTTCCATCAGAAAAAAGCTACAATTTCAAGTCCTATTAGACAGGCAGATCCGATTGTTATACCAAGAATTGAACAGAGTGAAGCAACATCGGAATCAGCTTTGTACTTATCATCAGCTGTCAACTTGTACTGGTCCGTATATTTTTGCCGCAAACCTTGTTCTATAATAGCCCAGACAAAGCCTCCTGCTGCTGCGGCTCCAAGTGAGAGGCGGATCAAAGCTTTTTTATTTAAGATCTTTTCCCGCTCCAGAGATTCATTCAGGCTCACTGTATCCCCCTGCTTAATAGTGATACTTCGGGATAGCGGGTTGTATCTGGTATCAGGATGCTGGATCTGGAGAGAGTATTTGCCGGGATTCATGAATTCATTTACCAAAGGGGTAGTGCCAAGTTCAGTTGAGAGAAATACTTTCGCACCCTGTGGAACAGAAGAAACTTTCAGATAACCGAATCTGGAGTCGATCTTTTTTTCTATAATCGTACGAGTGTTTCTTGTAATTGATATCTGCTCAGAAAGGCTTGACCGCTGTAGTGGATCCACAAGTTTGATCTGATAAGTGCCTTCAGGCATCTTTTTATCGATAACAGGTGAGAGGCCAAGAAAGTCATTATTTATCCAGACCTCGATACTTTCAGGTTCCGTTATCACAGAAAGCATCCCTGCATCAGAGCAGAAACTGAATTTCACAGTAGACAAAACCAGAAAAACAAGAGTGCGCAGAATAAGGGTTTTTCGGCCCATTACAGCCCCTTTCAATGTCGAAACAGTTTGGGCAATAATTTCGACAAACTCAGGAATAAGGATGGTTAATCCCTGAAAACCTGAAAAAACTACCGGAAATAAAGATTGTGATTTTTACAATTGGAAAGATGTGTTTTTAATATATATATTTCTGCCATTACCTTCCATCAGTTTTTTTCTCTCTCGTTTTTTCTCATTTCTCAATTCATTTTTCCGGAAATCTTCATCCCGGGGAGGGTTGATGTTTCAGAACAATAAGGTTATCTGGAAAGAGGGGATCTTCTTACAGCCTCAGCATTTTCAGCTTTTAGAGAGATTCCTTTTAGGAACACTGAATGCCAGGATTGTTTCAGAAAACCCCTGTTTTTACGGTCTTACAGAGATAGCTCTTGATGAGGATGCATTATCAAACGGGACACTGGTTCTGAGGAAGTGCTCAGGAATTCTTCCTGACGGAACTTGTTTCTCGATTCCTCGCGATCACTCTGCACCACCCTCAAAGACACTCTCGGATCTTTTCAGCCATCAAAAGCAACACCTTGATTTTTACCTGGGTGTCGCTCTTGTTAAAGAGGGAAAATGCAGTGTGGGGTATGAGCAGAGCGATACCCCTTCAAGGTTCCGCTCCTTCATTGAAAAGGTACCCGATGAGGTCACTGGTGGTGATCCAAAGGAGATAGAACTGGGGAATCTTAACTTCAGGCTGTTTCTTGAGGGGGAACCACTCGATGACTTTTCGTATGTCATAGCCGGAAGAATTAAACGCAATGCGGATGGGAAGTATGTGCTGCAGGAGGACCGCATTCCTCCGCTTCTGAGAATAGATGGTTCCAGATTTCTTATGAACAACTTAAGGAGCCTGCTCGAACTTCTGTATGCCAAAAGCTCTGAAATATCCGAAAAGCGGAGCCAGTTGAAAGGCGGGATGGCGAAGTTTTCTTCATCCGATGAGTCTTTATACAGACTCCTTGAGCTCATAAACAGCTATACTCCGCTGCTTGATCATTATTACTCTGCAGCATCTGTTCACCCGTTTGAACTCTTTAAACTTCTCACTATGTTCTCTGGTGGAATGAGTGTGTTTTCCTCAGAGATAAGCCTAAAGAGTTTCCCAAGGTACGACCACCAGCAGATCTGGGCATCGCTGGGATCTCTTATAGAGATAATTAAGAAAGTGATTGATACGGATCTTTCAGCTGGATGTATAAGGATTCCCTTTGAACAGGCCGAACCATCAATTTACGTGTGCAAGGTAAAAAATGAGCGGCTGTTCTCAGAAGCACGGTTTTTTCTTGGTGTATCTGCAGGGGATATACCGGAAAAGGAGCTTATTGTAGGGTCATTACAGAGAATAAAAATGAGCTCGCGTGACCGCCTCGAACTGCTGATCTCTTCGGCTCTGCCAGGATTACCCCTCCTGCATGTAGCTAATCCTCCTGAAAGTCTGCCTAAAAAACAGGGGTTTGTTTATTTCTGTCTCGATCAGCAGGATCGGATATGGGATGGGATGCGCAGTTCAGGCACAATAGCGTTTTATTTCCCTCATTCGTATCCGGAACTTAATGTTGAGCTGATAGCTTTAAGAGAATAGGGTATTTCTATGATACCATCATTTACTGAAACAATCGCTTCTCAGACATCGAATCTGGACCTGACAACAATGAGCAGTTCCCGAAGTTCATTGTCGTCACTTTGCACCGATCTGCTCCTCATCGCAATAAGGATGAAGGAGGCTGAGGATCTTGGTGAGCCTTCTGCCCTTAGGAAACTGATAAATCACTATCTTGAACTTTTCAGGAAAAACTGTGAGTTGTCGGGAACCGGTCCGGAGAAGATCCATGATACTCAATATGCACTGGTTGCTCTTCTCGATGAAACTGTGCTCAGTTCTCCTGGTGCCTGCCGGGACTACTGGATCACAAGGCCTCTTCAGCTCGACATTTTCGGAGACAATATAGCAGGTGAGGAGTTTTACCGCAAACTCAAGAAACTGCTCCTCAATCCGGAAAAAAACTTAGAAGTACTTGAAGTGTATTATCTCTGTCTTTCTCTTGGTTTTGAAGGGAAGTACAGAATCTGCGATACAGCGGAAAGAATCGAATTGATTCAGAATCTCGGACAGAAAATAAGATCCATGAGGATGAACAGCTCTTGCGGACTCTCTCCTCATGGCATGGTAACAGGGATCGAAACGTTTTCCAAAACTGAATTTCCACTTTTTCCTCTATGGGTATCGGCGCTTATTCTGGTTTCGACGCTCTCTCTGTTCTGTGCAGTGATTTATATGTCCATCCATGAACAAATGAAATCCCTGATTGAAACACTGGGGAAAATGGTGAACTAGGGTGGTCTCCTGAGAAACAGGTAGGAGATAGTATAATGAGATTGGGTTTGCAGATGTTAAGTATTCTTTTGTTGTTGCTGCTATCAAGCGGGCTTGTGCTGCTTGCTTCTGCATTGAAATTGAAGCCCATGGTACTTTTGCTTATCTTAGGGGTTGCATTCCTTGTAATATGTGCTGTGTGGTTGATTATAAAGCGCAGGATTTTTTTTCGGATTTTTAATAAAAAACAGACTCGCAGCATTTTCCAGGAGAACAGTCAAAATATTCTGAAAGAAACCAGGGAGGCTGTCAAACGCTACACTGATACAGTCAACAGGAAAGGGATTTTTAAACGAAGCACTCTTTATGACCGGCCCTGGTTTTTAATCTGCGGTGGGAAAGGTTCTGGAAAAAGCACTCTGCTTAAAGGTTCAGGGCTTTCTTTTCCCATGATGTATCCATCTGAAAAGGATGGTTTACTTCTTGAAAAAGAGGAGAGATTGAGGTGGTATTTTGCAAATGAAAGTGTCTGGATCGATTCTCCCGGTGGATGGATGCAGGAGAGTGATTCTGATAACTGGATGGCTCTGGCTTCAGCATTGAAAAAAGCACGGCCCCAAAAACCTGCAGACGGTGTGGTACTGGTTGTGGATACCAATGAGATTCTTGCGGCTACTGATCAATCAATCAAAAAAATGGCCTCAGGAATAAGGAGCCGCATTGATGAACTCCTGATTCGGTGGGAGGTGGAAGTTCCGGTTTACCTGCTGTTCAATAAAACAGACTTGATCCCGGGATTCCGCGAGTTTTTCGGGGGAACAGGAAAGGATCGTATTTTCGGGGCTACTCTGAGATTAAAAAGAAACAGTGTTGCAGGTATTGAGTTTAACAACGAGTACAAAATTCTTTGCAAAACATTATCAGACCTGCGTCTTGAGAGACTACACAAAGAGAAAAACGCCTCCGCAGGTAGAATGATCTGCAGATTCCTGATTCATTTCGAAAGCATTCAGAAAAAACTGGGATATCTGACAGTTGAGTTATTCAAAGATTCCAGTTATGGCGGAAAACCCATTTTCCGGGGGTTTTATTTTACAAGCTGTACAGCTAAAACAAAAACACCTGCTAAGAGGACTGTCAGCAGTCAGACAATTATTAATCATCCATTGAATCCTGATCGGGAATTTATTTCAACTGAAACACATCAAACCCATTCTGATACTGACAACACTGTTGATTCTGCTTTTGTTCTCCCATTGTTTCGTGAAATAATGGTAAAGGATAAATCGCTGGTCAGGGTAACTCAAAAAGGGTTTCGGCGCAGAGTATTTAATCATTACCTGATTACAGGATTGATGTTCCTGAGTTGTCTACTGATTGGAATGTTTCTTCTGAAATCATGGCGAAATTCACAAAGATTGTTTGCAGAGATCGAAAACTCAATAAGCTTTGACTTGACCGGAAAGGATAATATCACTGAGCACTATGAGGCAATTGAATCATTGAGGGATGCTCTTGATGATCTGACAAGGGGATCGTTTCTTAAAACCTGGCCGTTTTACCGGGAGAGTAAGAGAATCGCTGCTGATCTCAGGAGAATTTACTTCAGGCTCGCAGAAAATCTCATTATTTCGCCGGCTGTAAAATACCTGGAATATGAAATAAAAAGGCTCACTCAGTCTTATACTGTTTCGGGCGGAAGAGATTATAATGAACTGTATACTTTTTTGAAAGCGTATCTCAGTCTTTCTGAAGAGATTGCGGGCAGGGGAGAACTGATTGATACTGCGATGCTAAGGCCGGTCTTGGTAAGGGCTGTTGCTGCGACTATTCTTCAGACATCAAATTCACAGAGATTACCATCAGGCGTTGAAACTCTGTTAAATAATAATGCCTATGCACTGCTTTACTGTTTGAAAAGAGGGGAATTGATGCCCGTACAGAGGAATCAGGAACTTGTTGCCGCTGCGCGGAAATGTCTCTCGAGAATCCCTGGTGCCGATGCACTTTACAGTAAGGCAGCAGGGGAGATTATCGGTGAATTGCCGAGGATAACCCTCAAGGATCTATTAGGGAACTCAGGAGAGGGACTGCTGCGTTCTTCCCGTTCTGTCAGTATCTTCTATACACAGGAAGGTTTTGACCAGTATGTCGATAGGATCATCGAAGATGTTTCTGATAACCCTTTCAAGACTGACTGGGTTGTAAATGTTGGTGAAGAAAAAGTGGATTCCGACAGGAAGAATCTTAAGGCGGGGGTTCTTTCTGCATACCTGAAGGATTGCAGGAATCAATGGCTCGGTTTTCTTAACAGTGTAGATCTGGAGACAACTGGTGACATCAGACATTCTGCGAATATTTTAAATAAACTCTCAGGGGAGTACTCTGAAATCGGTTTACTTTTCTCAAAAGTCGCCGAATATGCGGTAATCGATGATAAAAAGAAGATTGGGCAGGAGAGGCCTCTGATTTCGGAAATACATGGAAAGGTGAAAAAGCTGAAGGATGCAACTGCTCAGAGCCCGATAAAGCTGTTCACTTCTGATGATTCCCTGCATTTTGAGGAGCATAACCGCTATTTTAGAAGATTAAGATCCTTTGCAAATTCGAACAATGGCCCGGAAAGTGGTCTGGCAGGATACAGGAACCGGATGGCAGTTCTGGCTCAACAACTTTTAAAAATAGCAGAAAATGGAGGAAGCAGTGCCCCCGACGTTTTTAATGGTAAAGAGGATGATCCCTTGTACAACTGCATGAGATTCTCTGAGAGATGTCTTGGTTTGTTTCCTGATGAGATGTCGCTGTCGATCAGAAAAATATTGATGCGTCCCCTGTGGTTATCCTCAAGCGCCGTTACCCGGACAGTAGAAGAGGCATTGAATGTTTCATGGAAATCAGAAGTCGCCGGACCATTCAATAACAGGTTGAAAGGCCACTATCCATTCGCAAAGAATGGAACCGATGTCTCTCTTGATGAGGTAAGGGAGTTTTTCCACCCTGTCAGTGGTACTTTCTGGGGCTTCTTCAATAGAAAACTCTCCAGTCACGTAGTTAAAACTCATTCCGGGTGGAAGGAGAAAAACGGGGGCAGTATTGATATCACACTTGACAAAAACCTGATTTCTTCACTTGCCGCTGCGGAAAGAATCAAAGATTTCCTGTTCAGATCTGATGGTTCTCCAAGAATATTCAGTGTAAATTTCGGATCCTCTCTGAATAACAGGAACAGAGCGGCTTTTTCCTATGGAGAGTCAGAACACGCTCTGTTGCCAGGAGGAAAACCGATCCTGTTCAAGTGGCCGGCTGAAAAGAGTGTTGCTTTGAGAGTGGAGGCAGGAAGCGGCGGTCATGAATTTGTATATAAGGGTGACTGGTGCGTTTTAAAACTATTTGGTTCCTCCAGAAAACGGGAATCCAGTGCGAACATCCTGAGAGCCGGATGGCAGTTTAATGTGCAGAACATGTACATGGTATTCTTTGATGCCAGAATTGAATCTTCGGGCGAGATTGCTATCTTTGAAGATTGTTTCAGCGGTTTTGTCTGTCCTGAAATGATATGCAGGAAGTGAAGATGTTATGAATGTTTTGAATTCATGTATTCTTTTACAATTCTTACAAACCTGTAAAGAGAACTGATTGTGCGTGCGGAGACTGGAAGCCAGCTTGGATTGTGAATTACCGGTCCCATAAAGGATGTCTTGCGGATTTTGTCCGCCAGATCCATTATCACCTCTATCTGTTTGACATTTAATTCAAGAACCAGTCTGCCCTGAACTGAATCTGCGCTGCCCTCATAAATATCTACCAGGTCAGTGATTTCCTGGGTGATAGGGAAATTTCCTGAGAGTTCGATTCTGAAATTATCGCGTTTTTTAACAATGCAGAATATGTTACAGAACTCATTCAGTTTGTCATTTTCATCCTGATCATCGATCTGTATAGAAACATCAGCGGAGATTCTGTCAGGCAAGGCCAATGTGTGACGGCTCTCGTATGCGTCTAAAAGGTATTGGCGAAGACGATGAGACATAATTTTAATCTGCGAAAAAATCTCTGCACCGGGTAATCTTACCTGGTGCAGACTTGATCTTTTGAAAGGATACCTTTTAAAGATACTTCAGCAACTGTGCCTCAGTCCAGTTTCCTTTTAATCACAAGAGGAGTTTTGCCCCAGGCTCTTTTCCCTAATATTCAGGTCGCTTTCGATCAGAGTGTTTTCGGGTATGATCGCCTGATTCCGGCTTGAATTGGAGATTTTGATCGATCCCTTAATTTTTACGTTTTTCCCAAACCGGACATCCCCGACAATATCCAGGGAATCGCATTCCTTAAGAGAGGGAGCCCCTGAAGGAAAATGCAATTGTAACTGATCGAACCTGGAATAGTGTTCTGGGTCGAGGTTGATGCTGGCATTGCAGTTTTTCCTGTCGGGATTACATACGATTTTATAGTCATCGGTAAGAGTGTAGTAATCAGACCATAATAGAAGCAGTTCCTCGCAGTTCTTCACAGGAACGAACCTGGAACGTGGTACCCGGATAGCGGATGCCTTGTCGAACACTGAAATTGCTGTTCCCATCGCTGACTCCAACTGGTAAACATCTGGAGAATTGGGATCAACAGGGTTCAGTTTCTTTTCATTTCTGATCATTGGAAGTTCTAGAACGTTGTTGTTCCTTTGCAGCAACTCATTAAGGGCTGGTAGATTGATCCAGAGATTGTTTGTATTGAAGTAGGAATAACGGTTTATATCACGGAAGTGTTTTATTTCTTCTGGTGGGCATTGTGCTTCTTCACGAAGGACCAGGTTGCCGTTTTTATATCGGGCCAGATGTCCGCCTTTACGATCCATCCATGTCCGATCTGTGACCTCCATGAGAAACGAGTATCCTTTTTGTGCAAAGTAACCCAGAATAATAAAATCCATAGTGGATCCGAGATTATCGATGTTGGAAACAAATGCGTATTTGTAACCTGATTCAAGCAGCTTTTCAAGGACACCCGATGTGGAAAGCGATGAGATGATATCGCCATGCCCGGGAGGATTCCATTCAAGTTTGGGATCTGAGGGATATTGTGCCGGAGCAAGTGACGATTTTAAAATCTTAGGAAACATGTGCTGAATAAAGGACTGCGGCAGTGAACTTTTCAGGTCCGGATACCTTTCCAGCGCATTGCAGGTATCGTACTCTGTTTTAAAACTGTTCATTAAGATAAGCGGTATGGAGAATCCGGCCTGCTTACTGAGATTAAGAATTTGATTAGCAGTTATGTCGAGAAAGGAGAGGCCGTTTTTCACCGTGATCAGAGACTTTGGCCCCTGAAGACCCATCGTTGTCCCAAGCCCGCCATTGAGTTTAATAACAACCGTCTGCCTGAGAAAATCCCATCCGGATTTTTGGTATTTTTCAAGAGTATTATACTCAGCGATATCACTTGTATCTATGGACTCGATTTCCTGCTCACAGATAAAACCTGTCTTCCCGGTTTGAAGTTGGGAATAGAAATGGATAAACTGATTTATTGCAGCACTGGGAAGGTTGTTTCCCTTCATCTTTGCTAAGAATAGTTCCATTGTATTCATCTATAGATTATAATGTTCAGGCATTTTTTTTTAGGATAATTATTCCCAGATTCTCTTCAGGCCTCTGGTCTTAGTAATAGCAAAAAACGGTGCATAGTACCGTATGTTTTAATCACTTAACCTGGATAGGCTAAAGTGTAGAATATACTATTGGTACCGAGGTTTTTAAACCCATTTCCGCCGATCAGCTTAAGCTGTTATTTACAGACATCAGGCACCTTTAGCAACGAGCACTTTTATAAGTAATGATTCTTGCATGCATTTTATTGTGAGCAATAAGTAAATTTCATTCTTAAAAACAGCAGTGTCAGCAATATTCGACATCGCGGGGCAGTTCAGTGCATGTATGCAGGAAAAACGGACATTACTGGTTTAAGAGGTAAATGTGCATAGATCAAAATTTGCCGGCATCAGAGCCGAAAAGATCTTTTTCCTTCTCTTAACCGCGACAATCTGCCTGCATGCCCGTGTCTTTACCCTTGATAAGCTTCTGGAAGAGGTGTTGAAAAACTCCCGGGAGCTCAGAACAATTGAGCTTGAAATTGAAAATGCCGATGAGGAAGTGCAGATAACGATGAGTGGGGCGATACCACAGGTTTCAGCATCGTTAAACCTGAGCCACTCCAACTCCTATTACCCCTTATCCTCTGCTGACCACAATAACATCAGCTCATCACTGCAAAATGCTCTCCTTGATACCGCCACAGGGATTCTCTCTTATGATCAGTTCGATTATGCAACCACACTGATGTCAAAGTCATTACTGTTCTTAAGCGATGTAATGAAGACCCCTTCCAATTCTGTCGCTGCTTCCATAACCGTTAATCAACCACTTTATGCCCAGGGAAAAGTATTCTATGGGGTTAAGATCGCAAAAGCACACCAGAGAACTCTTTTGTGCAAACACTTCCAGGAGAAAATGAGAATTAAAGCAGATGTGACGATCCTTTTCTACAATGCTTTACTGGCACAGAAAAATGTCGAAATTGCCTATGAAGGGATTACTCTGGCAGAAGGAACTCACAATCTGGCTGTAGTTACTCACTCTGTTGGAAATGCCAGTGAACTGGACACCCTCAACTCCAGGCTGCACCTCGAGAGCGCAAGGATAGAATTGAAGAAGGCTCAAAGTGACCAACGAATCGCCTACGAAACCCTTATCACTAAAACCGGTATCGCCGAATCGCCATCGACATTTTCTGTTGAAGGTGAATTCCCCCCTCCGATCTTTGAATTGACTCTCGAAGAGGTGGTTGATAAAGTCAGGAAAAATAACCCCAATCTGGAACAGTTGAGAGGCTTAGCTGAAATTCAAAACCTGCAGATCGAAATGGTTAAAGGAGATTATTTTCCTGTTGTCTTCGCAGGAGCTTCTGTCGCAAGAATCGGACAGTTCGATAACCTCAGGGATTTTTCAAGTACCTACTGGGGCAATGACAGTAAAATATTTCTAGGCCTGAACTGGAACATCTTTACCGGCCTCTCAAGGAATCACAAATTTCGGCAAGCAAAAAACAATATGCTGATGTTCCAATTGTCTGAACAGCAGACACTGGAAAACCTGGATCTCCAAACCCGCAGAGCTTACGAACAGGTGATTATCAGCCGGGAATATCTCGGGGTTGCAGAAAGTGTAATCTCTTTAGCTGAGAAAAGCTATTCTATCGCCAGGAAAGCTTACGAAATTGGAAGCAAAACTCTTCTGGAATATCAGGATGCCGAGTTTAGACTTAATAAGGCGAAAACCGAAATGAACAGCGCTCTTTTTAAGTTTCATACTGCAGTGATTAATCTCAAGTTTCTCATGTCAGAGCTCTGATTAAACGATTCCTGATTCAACTACAGGTTTTTCTCTTAAAACCTGCTCTCCTGGTTTCAGATGATGATCTTTGATAAGAAGCATCACTCCAATAAATCCTGATACTGAAAGCACCATCGGGATTGCCCAGAATAGAGGATAGTAAATACTGCCTTCACCAGGCAGACTGGAAAAATCAGCAGCGAATCCAGCAAGCAGACTTCCAGCGAAACTGCCTATCCCGCCATTGAGCATCGCTGATAACTGGTGCGCCCCGGCACGGGAGTATTTGTCACTTCTGCTGTCTAGGAATATCATGGCAGGGATGAAGAAGCAAGCATATGTCAGACCATGAAGCGCTATTCCGGCAAAAAGTATCGCTTCGCTTGTCTCAGAGAAGAAAATCGCGAATCTTACTATCTCAAAGAGCACTCCAGCCAGCAGTATCTTTTTTAAAGAAACTCTCTTGAGAAAATAGCCCAGTACGGCCAGCCCCAATATCTCTGGTATCTGGCCGATACTTAAGATCGGCATCACTGAGTTCTCGCTGAACCCGAATGATTTAATAAAAGGCGCAGCTCCAAAAATATAAAATCTATCTACAAATGTAATTATGAGTGATAAAAGGGAGATACTGAGCACTTCCGGTTGTAAAAGTACCTTTATTGAATTAATAGGTAAAAGCACTATCTTCTCGTTTTTCCTGACCAGCCCTACTGGAAGGAATAGAGAATATATGCCAAGAACCACAGAGGAGATTACAGCTACATGAAGAGCGATTCTCAGATCTCCTGAGCCGAATCTTACCCACAGGAAACTTATGGCCCATGCTGAGACAAACCACCCCAGTGTTCCCCATAACCTTATTCCTCCAAAACTCTTTGCCGCATCAGCAGAGTGGTGGAATGTGATCGCTGCGGTAAGTGCAAAAGTAGGTCCGATTATTGACCAGTAAACCATGTACAACAAAAGTACCGGTACAAAATCCTTCTGAACAGTAAAAACCATCATCACTGCTGCACCGGTGAAATGAGAGATTGCCAATAAGCGCTCTGCGCTGATTAGTCTGTCTGCGATAAAGGCGTTCAGTACAGGGGAGATTATCGATGAAACAGCAGATGTCGCCAGGATCCATCCAACCTGGGTACCTGTGAAATGCAGATAATCTTTCAGGTAGAGGCTTAGAATGGGGATCGTACATCCATTCACAAACAGTTCAAGAAACATCATCGTGCTTAACTGAAAGTAACTTGATCTGCCCGATTTACCCATTTTTCGCCCGCCAGCTTTTCAGGGATGAATGAGTATACAATATGAATGTGAGAAATCAAAGAGGAAACGCTTGCAGACAACGACGCTAAAGGCAAATAGAGGGAGGTTTTTTAAGCACAGATTAAAAAGGTCTTTTAATGCTTGATACTTTCAACATCTGGGGCTTTAGCTTTTGCTCAGACTCCTGATGGCTTCCAGAAGTGCGCTTTCCAGTGCCCCGCGCATTACCTCCTCAGCGTATTTGCTGGTGTCCATCGCAGTTTTGGAATTCTGGCTCTCAACCATCATACGACGGGTGTTTTCAGCAGAAAACGGATCAACCAGTGTCACTTCCAGTTTTACGTGACCATCAATCGTCTGGGTAAGCAAATGGGAGGTTTCTTTTATGGAAAAGTCTTTTATTTCAACCTGAATTATAAATGTAGAGGAACTTGGGTCTGGAGCCAGAACTCCTTTGCTTGAGAATAGTCCCTGAAGAGACTTTTTAATGGAAAGGGGAGAGGAACAGAGTATAGGAGCCTTGGTTTTTCTTCCGGTTCTGGTAAACCCGATCGTATCCACACCTTCTTCATCGGAACTTCCATTAACTGTTCCCACATAGAACTTAACCGAGGAAGAGATGTTTGGAAAAGAATCGAAGGCCTGTAGCGAGGGATCGATTTTTAGAAACTGAAGTTTCGGGGATGCATTGCCGGATAAAACAAAAACCAGAAGGAGGGCTGTGGCTGTAAAGTGGTGAGAATTAAGCATTTGCGAAGTTCCTTT
Organism: Fibrobacter sp.; assembly: GCA_012523595.1. NCBI lineage: Bacteria > Pseudomonadati > Fibrobacterota > Fibrobacteria > Fibrobacterales > Fibrobacteraceae > Fibrobacter > Fibrobacter sp. The sequence continues at coordinate 1,853 of JAAYIG010000086.1, read as the reverse complement.
GATGTTGATCTTGAGTTAAGCCGGATGATGTTTTTAAATAGAGTTACAGTTCAAATATAATACCTGTAAGTCTGATAAGTCTATCCGGGATATTCCGGATTGAGGTTGAATGGTTGTACTATCTCTGAGGTGATTTTTAACCTTTGTGGTGAAATAGTGACTTAGGGTATCAAATCACTGGGTTACCTTGAGAGAAGAAACAGTGGCTTAAGAGTTAAAGCATGAAAGAATCTGTAGAGGTATGGCTGTTTGAGATGCTAACTCGCTGAAAATTCAGAAAGAAGAAACGGTGCTTTAAGAAGTTAATCGAAGTGAAATCATGACTATAAACGTAATCATTAACCATCTTTTGAAAATTTCCTTAAATCGTATGCTTGAAGAATCATTTCAAATTTGTTGATTAAGTATTATTGACTCACTATATTTTAATTATTATGGATCATCGTAAAAAAATCCACATCGAAAAGTTGCTGCCTGGAATGTATGTGGAAAACGTGTTGAATGAGGAAGAGATATTTCTTTTCTCAGCAGACCAGCTCATTTCAGGGTACCATCAAATTGACTTTTTAAAGCGTCAGGGTGTTGCCATCGTTTATATCAATACCATCAAAGGCAAGGATATTAAAGATGAAGAAACTCTGAGTGATGGTAAATTACACAATACTGCCAACCCGGAGCAGCCTCTCCCTGAGTTAAAGAAAGCAAATGAGGTGCTATCAGTTCGCAATAGGACCATTAGCACAGTAAAGCAAATGATGCTTGATATCAAAGCCGGAAAATTGCCCTCGGTTCGCAGTATTTCCGGAATTGTTGATGAGATGATAAATCAGGTTCTGGAGAATCCGGATACCTGTTTCGGACTCTGCCAGATTAGCTCTTATAGCGACCGGCTGTATATCCATTCTGTGAATGTCGCGGTTTTGATGATCGGTTTGGCTTCGGAATTGGGGTATTCAAGGGAGAAAACTCTACAGGCTGGTATCGGCGGGATATTTCATGACCTTGGAAAAGTAAGGCTTCCAGAAGAACTGATCTTTTTTGAGGGGGCTTACACTAATGAAGAACTGAATCTTGTTAAAAAGCATCCACAATATGCACTTGAGATGATAGAAAAGAGTTCTGAGGTCCTGCCAAACTCTTGTCTGGACATTATCGGACAGCATCATGAGAGGTTGAACGGAAGCGGTTATCCTCAAAAGCTCAAAGGCAGCCGGATAAACGAGATGGCGTTTATTTGTGCGGTATGTGATGTATATGATTCACTTACTTCAGAGGGGTTTCGCAGAAAAGCATGTATTCCCCAGGAGGCGCTCGCTCTTATTTTCCAGGGAGCGGATGATGAATATCCGAGGAAAATTGTGGAGCATTTAATAAAGCTTCTGGGTATTTATCCTGTAGGTAGTCTGATTGTTTTAGAATCAGGGGAGATAGGGGTTGTAACAAAAATAAACAGAAATAACCTGTTGCTGCCACAGGTGGCGATTCTATTCGACAGTAAGGGAGGAAAAATTTCAGTTCCCTTTGTCCGGGATCTCTCAAAATCAAACCATGAGAGGGAAAGAGAACAGTGGAAAGTTAAAGGAACTCTGGATCCGGAAGATTATGGCATTGAACCGGTTGATTTTATTATGCCGGAAAGTGCTATGAAAAATGCGGCCCTCAGCCGGTAAGACAGTGGAGATGATGAGAAAACGGAGGGGAGAGGATTCGAACCTCCGGTAGGGTGACCCCTACGCAGGTTTAGCAAACCTGTGCCTTAAGCCAGCTCGGCCACCCCTCCAGACAATCATTTCAAATTGGCTTTTTAATATAATTATTTCTGACGGAAGAAACAAGAAAACTATCTGGGAGAG
>JAAYIG010000085.1 GCA_012523595.1 Fibrobacter sp. | reverse complement strand
TCAGTATCCGGGGGAGTGTCGGAAGGTATGAACTCAATTAGCTCTGCCTCATTTTCTCCCTTAGTGTGAGTATTCAGGCTGATAATGGGTTCTGATAGAAATATTGCGTTTATTACTTTGCGGTGAGGCAGTCCGGTATACTCTGCAATCGCTTGTATATCCGGTTCCTGTTCTGTCTTTGTCTTCAGTTCAGCAATGGCCTTGCGTACCTGTTTGATTGTCTGTTGTACATTAAACGGAATGCGGATAATTGATTGCTTCTTGAGAGCCTTTAAAATTTCACTTCTCACGTAAGAATCTGCATAGGCTATAAAGTTCAGCCCCTTGGATTCATCGAAACGCTTTGCCGCCGCAACTAAGCCTATAAAGCCGATCGAGAAAAGCTCCTGAAAGGTTATACCCATTTTGAGGTATTGACTGCATACGGTTCCCAGATAGCCCTTGTGGCTTATTGCCAGCTTTACTGCTTCAGCTTCAGATCTCATAGCATTCCTTCAGGGAAGAGGGGGAAATAAAAAAAACCGTATCCGGGGGAGAATCCCAGATACGGCTTTCATAGTAATCTGAAAAAGGTACTAATTTACAAGTGAGTGCCCAAAATTGCCCAACTATATCCCGCAATAACCTGTAATAGTAAATATGACCTGTTGAAATTGCGCTAAAAACGCCATTTTTGAGGGTTTTTAAGCGGTGTTCAGGACTCAAAATCCAGCGGTGGCAACACCATCCCGGTTCGACTCCGGGCTTCGGCAAATAATCAAAAACCGCGAAATTACGCAATTTAAGGTAGCTTTTACCAAAAGACTGCCTTTTTTGTTTCTTCTTCTCACTTTCCCGCATTTTTCTCCTTATTTCAAGCCTTGGAATCTTCCCCGGATGCGGCTCTTTTTATTCACAGTTGAAACAGCTTACAAGTGAAGAGGCGGAGCTTCAAGATCACAAAATGTGATCCTGAAAAGGGGTCAGAATGTTAAATACCTGCCCTATGCCTTTACTGAAAAGTGTGTGGTGATGCTTTCAAGTGTCTTGCAATCACAGAAAGCAATACAGGTGAACATACAAATAATGAGGACAACTTTCTATCCCTCTCCAGTTCAACTGGTATTGACTACAAATGTTCCCTTATGGTATAATTATGTTGAGTAACTTAATCAACAAAGTGAAATATATGAGGACACTTTCAACTATCTCCATCCTTCTGCTTATCTGCAACATGATAACCTGGGCATCAATGCCTTGCTGCACTGCCCGGGCTGCAAAAAAACAGCAGGAAAGTGCCCACTCATGCTGTCAGAAGGAAAATGAAACGAAGAAAGAGTCTAACCATCACTGCGATTCCAAATCCGAGTGTATCATCTGCAACAGCGAATCCAATCAATCAGAGAGAACTATCTCTATTATTTCTTCTTTCCCCCTTATCGCCGGTCATTTGAATCACCCGGTTGACATCTGTTATCTGAATTTCTCTCCTAAATGTTCCCCGGTTAAGGCAAATTCCCTGAAAATACCCGGGGATTCTTTCTCCTCTCTCTATCCTCTCAGAATTTGAGACCTGCTGCAATTTCACTTTTGATTGTCTGGTAACAATGCCGGAAAATCATTACCTATAGTCAATTCAAGTAATTGTTTTAAACCCGGACAATCCGGGTCAGCATTACAACCGATTTTCTCCATGCGGAGGTTTGCATGAAAAACAGGAACAAAAAACTGTTTGCACGCGGACTGATACTTATCTTGTTCCTTTGGGCTTCTTTTTTTGCAGTAGTGTTGTCTGCCGAAGAGAAAAAAGAGGCTGGTTCCGTTGTTGAACACTCACTTGAGTCATATATCGAATACACTCTCAGGAATAATCCGGCAATAAAGGCTGCGGAAAAAGAGATCGCATCTCAGGAAAAGAATCTTTCCCTGGCAGGCTCTCTGCCTGATCCCATGATTATGGCCCAGGCGGATATTGAGGATGGAATGAATCTGGCCTCAATCGGTGCTTCTCAGATGTTTATGTTTCCGACTAAATATTTTATCAAGCACCAGAGTGAGAGTCATGTTCTGAAAAAGCTGCGTGCCAGGCTTCAGGAGAAAAAAGCGGACCTTGTCCGGGATATCAGAACCGCATTTGTTGATCTTTACAAAACAGGCCAGATGATCAAAATTCAGAAGCAGAATCTGGAACTGCTCAAGCAGATGGAATCTGTTACCCGCACCAATTATGCAAATGCAACTGCTACTCAGGCTTCGCTTCTGAAGGTACAGGTCGAGATTGCGATCCTTGAGGATGAGATAAAGAGCATGGAGCTGATGGGTGACTCGCAGCGTGCCAGGATGGCTTCTCTTCTTGCTCTCGATTCAGGCAGTTTTTTTCCATTTCCCGATTCCATTCCTGATATGAAAGGGGTCTTATCGATAGATGATCTCTTTCATGAAGTGGCCAATTCCAATCCATCTTTACAGGCCATGAAATCTGATATCGATGCGGCACGTTCGATGGTGGACATGGCTAAGAGCGGCTTTCTGCCGGATTTCTCGATCGCTGTAGAGCACATGTATGAATCTTCCAATAAATTCTCATCGATGGGGGGAGAAAGCGGCTGGAGAGTTGGTGTAAATATAAACGTCCCGCTCTGGATTAACAGGATAAGAAAAGAGATTTCAAGCTCAACAGATATGCAGAAGAAGATGGAAAATCAGAGAGAGGACATGCTGAATTCAATGTTATCTGAAGCAAAGCAGATGTTCAATGAATATACTGATTCACAGCGCAGAATTACTTTACTTAAAGATGTGCTGATTCCTCAGGCACGCCAGGTTCTGGAGCTGATGTATTCAGGTTACAGAACCAGTCTGATACCGGTTATCGAGCTTTTAGATGCTCAAAGGACTCTTTTTGATCTGGAAAAAGATCTGGCTGAGGAAAGGGCAAGAAACGGAAAACAGCTTGCATCCATAGATGCAATGCGGGGAAAAACTGAAATCAAAGAATTATGAATCCGGAGAGTCTCATGAAAAAAGTAAATATTAAAAAAATCATTTTCCCGCTTCTTGTAATTCTTGTCGCTGTTTCCAGTTTTCAGATCGGAAGCAGGACAGGCGGAAAAGTTGGCAGTAAAGCGGAACTGTCGGAAAAGGAGACAGGGCATGACCATGGTAAAGAGACATTCTGGACCTGCTCGATGCATCCTCAGATAAAACTGAACAAGCAGGGGAAGTGTCCGATTTGTTTTATGGATCTGATTCCTCTGGAGACCGATGCACTGGGAGATGCAGACGATAATCCGCGTCAATTGACCCTGTCAGAAAGTGCCCGTCGTCTGGCTGGAATAATGACTGCGCCTGCAATCCGCCGTAATGCCTCATCGGAGATAAGAATGTCAGGAAAGGTAGTAATAGATGAGAGGCGAGTAGAGTCGATTTCATCAAGGGTAAAGGGACGGATTGACAGGCTTTTTGTTGATTACACCGGCATGGAGGTAAAAAAAGGTGATCATCTTGCGTTAATCTACAGCCCTGAGCTGGTTTTGCTGCAGCAGGAACTGCTTGGGGCAGCAAGAGCAGTGGAGGCGATCTCTCCTGATGCAAGTGAGCTTGTGAAATCCAATGCCAGAGGTACACTGGAGGCTGCAAAGGAGAAACTTCGTCTGCTTGGTTTTTCCGAAGATGAACTTGATGCTGTGTTGACCCGGGGTGCTCCATCAGACCACATGACCATTAGAGCAAGTCAGAGCGGAGTGGTAATAGAGAAGATGGCTACTACTGGGAGTTATGTGGAGACAGGGGTGCCGATTTTATCCATAGCGGATCTGAAGAAATTATGGATCGAGCTCAATGCATACGAATCGGATCTTGTCTGGCTGCGAGTCGGGCAGAGGGTTCAGTTTACAGTTGAGGCATTTCCGGGTGAGACTTTCAGTGGTACTGTATCCTTTATTGATCCAATGGTGGATCCCATGGCCCGCACGGTAAAGATAAGGGTAGTAACGGATAACAGCAGTGGTAAACTGAAGCCGGAGATGCTTGTGAGGGCTGTGGCGAAGGCACAGATTTCAGCCTCAGGTAACGTTTATAATGCATCACTGAAAGGGAAATGGATAAGCCCGATGCATCCGGAAATCGTAAAGGACGGCCCCGGGACATGTGATATCTGCGGAATGCCTCTGGTTCCGGCTGAATCACTGGGATATGTTACTTCAGGAAACGGGAAACTCAGTCCTCTTCTCATTCCGGCAACAGCTCCTCTTTTTACCGGTGAGAGAGCAATTATCTATGTGGAAACCGCTTCCAGTGAGAAAGGAACCACTTACGAGGGAAGGGAAGTGGTACTGGGGCCGAGGGCAGGGGATTACTATGTTGTTAAATCCGGAATTTCCGAAGGAGAAAAGGTTGTTGTTAACGGTGCCTTCAGGATTGACAGTGAACTGCAGATACGGGCAAAACCCAGCATGATGAATCCCGTGGGAGGGAGTGGTTCAGCAATGCACGCCGGACATGCGGGATTAGGAAAAAAGGAAGGCATGCAGATAGCTGATAGAGCATCTGTTTCGGTGTCTCCAGAATTCCGTACCGGGCTCGATGCAATTTACAAAGCATATTTCAGGGCCAGCAGTGCACTGGTTAAAGATGATCTCGATGAGGCGAGAAAAGGTTTGGATGAGATACGCAAAGTTATATCTAACGTGAAGTTGGGAAAAGGAAAGGTGTATAATGGCTGGAATGTAAGCAGTAAAGCTCTTCTTGCTGATCTTGCCCATGTGGAAAAAATCGGAGATCTTACCGGAGCCAGAGTGGCGTTTGAGAAAGTATCAACTCAGATAATCGCTCTTGAGAAGCATTACAGACACCAGGGCGGTCAGAGGTATGTTGCTTTCTGTCCAATGGCTCTGTCGAACAAAGGAGCTTATTGGTTACAGGAAACAGAGGTCATTAACAATCCATATTTCGGTGAAGCAATGCTCAGATGTGGAGAGAAAGAGAGAATTTCCGGGCATTAAAAGCAGTGCGGGAGCCGGAATGGAGATAAAAACCTCCTTTCATTATAGTCTGTAAAACGAGGTGATTAATGGATATAAATGATAAAAAACCGGAGACTTTAGTGGACAAGGTTATCTGGTTCTGCCTTGATAACAAACTGGTTGTGGCGCTTATTGCCATTGCCATTGTCGTAGCCGGGATAATCGTGGCACCGTTTGACTGGGAGATCGACTGGCTGCCCAGAAATCCAGTGTCTGTTGATGCGATACCGGATATTGGGGAGAATCAGCAGATAGTTTTTACAGACTGGATGGGGAGGTCTCCTCAGGATGTTGAGGATCAGATTACATATCCTCTTACCGTTTCTCTTCTTGGAATTCCAGGGGTGAAGAGTGTCCGCAGTTATTCCATGTTCGGTTTTTCAACTGTATATGTGATTTTCGATGAGAAGGTGGATTTTTACTGGTCAAGAAGCAGGATTCTTGAGAAGCTCGCATCACTTCCTGCCGGAACTCTTCCTGCGGATGTAAAACCTGCTCTGGGCCCTGATGCTACAGCATTGGGGCAGATCTTCTGGTATACTCTCGAGGGCAGGGATAAGGATGGAAATCCTACCGGTGGCTGGGATCCCCAGGAACTGCGTTCAATTCAGGACTGGCATGTACGTTATGCGCTTGCTTCAGCAGAAGGAGTCTCCGAGGTTGCCTCTATCGGGGGATTTGTAAAGGAGTACCAGATCGATGTCGATCCGGATGCCATGCGTGCTCACGATGTAATGCTGGAGCAGGTATATCATGCAGTTCGGATGAGTAATATGGATGTGGGTGCGCGGACTGTCGAGATAAACAGAGTCGAGTACATGATCAGGGGTATCGGATTTGTAAAGACTATTTCAGATCTTGAGAGTGCTGTTATCAAAGTCAGGAATAACACTCCTGTCAGAGTGAAAGATGTAGCGAAGGTTACGCTGGGGCCGGCTCTGAGAACAGGGACACTCGATAAAGAGGGTGTGGAAGCGGTAGGGGGAGTGGTTGTTTCAAGGTATGGCAAAAATCCTCTTCAGACTATTAAAAATGTAAAACAGAAAATTGGGGAGATTTCGCCCGGACTGCCTGTGAAAACTCTCGCTGATGGTACCGAAAGCCAGGTAAAAATTGTCCCTTTTTATGACCGTACGGGATTGATAAAAGAGACGCTTGGAACACTAAACGAGGCCATTTACCTGGAGATACTCATAACCATCATTGTTATTCTCATTATGGTTAACAATCTGGGAAGCTCGGTTCTCATATCGGGTGTTTTACCTCTGGCGGTTCTGATGAGTTTCATTGGTATGAAGCTTTTTCGTGTCGATGCCAACATAGTATCGCTCTCAGGGATAGCTATAGCTATTGGAACCATAGTAGATATGGGGATAATTCTCACTGAGAATACTATTAAGCATTTGGATGCAGCTTCCAGAGATGAGGATGTAAAAAATGTAGTTTATCGTGCCGCATCTGAGGTTGGAGGGGCGATTCTGACTGCATGCTCAACGACTATTGTCAGTTTTCTGCCGGTTTTTATGATGACAGCATCGGAGGGAAAACTCTTCAAGCCTCTGGCATACACAAAGACATTCGCTCTTGCGTCATCGATAATAGTTGCGCTTACTATAATACCCCCGCTGGCACACATTCTTTTCATGAAAAAGAAAATCGGTACAAGGACAAGGGTCTTCTGGAGCATCTTTGCAATCATTGCAGGTATTGCGGTGATGATAAAGCTCTCCTGGTGGGTTGGATTGATTACAGTCGCGTCCGGAACACGATTCCTATTGGTTAACTATCTTCCGGATAGATGGAAAATGAGATTACCTCTGATTCTGAATGGTATTTGTGTAGCTGTTATAGCTTTACTTCTGGCACTTAAATGGCTCCCTCTTGGTGCGGGGAGATCCACCCTTTCAAACATACTCTTTGTAGCTGTATTTATTGGAGGATTAATGGGGTTGTTTTCACAGTTTGGAAAGTACTATCCCCGGTTTCTGTCCTGGTTTTTAGAGAGAAAATATGCATTTGTTCTGCCGGTTTTTTTAATTGTGTTGACAGGAGCATGTGTGTGGCTGGGTTTTTCCAGGGTTTTCTTTTTCCTGCCGGAATTTATCAGTCATACCAGACCTGTTGTGGCTCTGGCCCATGCATTCCCGGGACTGGGCAAGGAATACATGCCTCCCCTTGACGAGGGATCGTTTCTTTACATGCCAACTGTAATGCCACATCTTTCGCTTGGTGCGTCACAGGAGATCATGAATCAGCAGAATGTGTTTATCAAGGCGATTCCCGAGGTGGAGAGTGTAGTTGGGAAAATCGGACGGGTGGAGAGCGCTCTTGATCCGGCTCCAACTTCCATGTTCGAAACTGTAATAACTGTGAAACCTGAATACATTCTCGACCAGGCCGGCAGGAGAGTGAGATACAAATATGACAAAAAGAAAAAGGAGTTTGTTCTTGATGAAAAAGGCAGACTGATTCCAGATAAGGGTGGAAAACCATTTCGTCAATGGAGACCTGAGATACGGCATATGGATCAGATCTGGGAAGAGATTGTGAAAGCAGCAAAGATGACAGGTGTCACCAGTGCTCCCCGGTTGCAGCCTATTGCAGCCAGAATAGTGATGCTTCAGAGCGGTATGAGGGCTCCAATGGGTATCAAAGTAAAGGGTCCATCACTGGAGGCTATTGAAGAGGTGGGGATAAAGCTGGGGGAACTGTTGAAAGAAGTTCCGCTGGTTGAACCATCTGCAGTGATTGCCGACAGGATCGCGGGTAAACCTTATCTGGAGATAAATATTGACAGGGAGGCAATCGGCCGCTACGGGCTTAGAATCGAGGATGTTCAGAATGTAATCGAGATTGCTGCAGGGGGGAAAGGGATTACCAGCACTATAGAGGGGCGTGAAAGGTATGGGGTGAGGGTACGTTATCCAAGAGAATTGAGGGATAATCCTGAGACACTTCAAAGGATACTTGTCCCTGCGATAGATGGTGCTCAGATTCCATTAGGACAGATTGCATCAGTTTCATACAGGCGCGGGCCGGACATGATAAAGGGGGAGGAGACATTTCTTACCAGCTATGTTCTTTTTGATAAAAAGCCTCAGTACGCTGAAGTGGATGTTGTGAAAGCGGCTGAGTCCTATATTAAAAGTAAAATTGATTCCGGAGAACTGAAACTGCCTGCAGGAGTTTCCTATCAGTTTTCCGGAAGTTACGAGAATCAGGTGCGTTCTGAGAAGACACTTGCTCTTGTGCTGCCTCTGGCTCTTTTTCTGATTTTTCTGCTGCTTTACTTTCAGTTCAAGAGAGTCTCTACCACATCACTGGTGTTTCTGGGGATAATAACAACATGGTCTGGAGGCTTCCTGTTGATATGGCTGTACGGGCAGGGATGGTTTATGGATTTTTCCCTGTTTGGAATCAATTTACGGGAGATCTTCAATATCCACACTATCAACCTTAGTGTGGCTGTCTGGGTAGGATTTCTGGCGCTGTTTGGGATTGCCTCTGATGATGGAGTATTAATATGCACTTACCTTGACCAGCGATTCAATGGAAAAAAGCCTTCTTCGATTGAAGAAATCCGGAAGATGACTGTTGAGGCGGCTACGCGAAGGGTGAGGCCGGCACTTATGACATCAGCCACTACCATCCTTGCGCTTCTGCCGGTGTTGATATCAACTGGCAGGGGAGCAGATGTGATGGTTCCTATGGCAATACCATCATTTGGTGGAATGCTCCTGGAACTGACCACAATTTTCCAGGCTCCGATACTTTATTGCTGGTTAAAAGAATGGGAGTACAGGAAGAGATCCAACTGACGAACGGGATTGACCAGTATCAGAATGGATTGCGTTTAAATATCTTAATTGTTTGCCACAGTATCTGAATTATCTGCGCTCCCGGCAGATAATTCAGATACAATCAATACATGTGAAAGAATGCTACCTGGCCAATTTGGCTGTCTTTTTAACCAGAAGTTTTGAAAGTGAACTTAGAAGTGCTGAAAGAATTGTCCAGAAGGCAGTTTTTATCCAGCCTTTTTTCTCAGGTTCTGGTGGTTTTTTTTTGGATTTTTTAACAATCTTTACTAATAATCCAGTTACTGCAGCAAAAAAGAGTATCCAGAGGACAATAAGTATCTTTTTGGTCATACAAATTCTCCAGGGCTGAATTTTGTTGTACCTGAAAACCTGTCGATTCGATACCAATTCCGATTCCGGAACATCAGGATGGGTTTAGAAATGTAAACCCCTGTATTAAATCTACCGGCTATTACTGATTCAGATATAAAAAACAGGTAAGCAAAAAGTGCGTCATATTGAGTGTCGGCAAGCCTGATAAAGGTTTTAAGAGGGAAGGCGAGTATTATTTTAGTCTGTTATGAGCCGTCTTTTTCGTCTTTGGTTTACTGGCATTCTTTTTCTGCTTGTTATTTGCGGCTATGTTCTGTATAGTATTATCTGGGTTGTGAGATTGATGGGAACGATGAAGCTTAAGTTTTTCTTTGCCGGTGGTATCATCTTACTTTTCTCGATGCTGGGTGCTTACTATTTCCTCTTTCCAATTGGTCCTCTTGAGGAGGAGATTCAGATTGTAATCCCGCGCAATGCTACGCTTAGATCAATAGCTGATACGCTTGAAAAGAAAGAGATTGTTACCTCTGATAAGGTTCTTCTTATATGGCTCAAGTTAAGCGGAAAAGACAGGAAAATTCAGGCCGGCAGGGTAACATTCAAAAAGGGTGAAGGAGTACTGAGAGCTGCCTCAAGTCTTATGAATGCAGAGGCTATTGAGACTGTGGTTACGATTCAGGAGGGTTTGACGATAGAGCAGACCGCTGCCCGTTTGAGACAGTTTTTGCCAATTGATACAACTGAATTTATCAATCTCTGCTATAATGCCGATTTCATCAAGCATATAGGACTGGATGCAACCTCACTTGAGGGGTATCTTTTTCCGGATACTTACCGTTTTTCCGATGATGTCAAACCTGCCGAGATAATCAAGAGGATGTTAAAAAAATTTGAACAGGCTTATAATTCATTATCAGCAGAGCCTGTGATTGCCGGAAAGTTTACAAAACATCAGTTTGTCACTCTTGCTTCCATAGTGGAAAAAGAGGCCACACTTCCTTCTGAACGGGCCCGTATTGCAGGTGTATTTCACAACCGTCTGAGGCTTGGATATCCTCTGGGCGCAGATCCCACAGTGAGGTACATTTTCAGGAAATTTAATGGGCCTCTTCGCGTTTCCGAACTCAATTCCAATTCTCCCTACAACACCCGGAAATTTACAGGGTTGCCCCCAGGGCCGATTTGTTCTCCGGGTAAAGATGCTCTGAATGCTGCTTTAAATCCGGAAAAAACAAATGAGCTTTATTTCGTGGCGAAGTGGGATGGCAGCGGGGCACATGATTTTTCATTGACAAACGAAGAACACGACCGGAAAAAACATGAAATCCGCCGGCGCAATAAACTACAGAGGAAAAACAAGGAGACTCAGTGGGAAAAAGGTTCTCAAAAGGGGCGCTAAGCGCTTTTTTCTTTGCTCTGATTTTTTCCAGTCAGGTTTTTTCCCAGGAATCATGGCAGTTAAGGCGTTTAATTGACACTCATACTGCGGGTGTACTCTCCAGGGGAAGCTATGAGTTTGACTGTTCCATTTATCCTGCCGGAGATCCGGATTTGGGTACAGGAATCAATCTGGGACTTGGGGTAGGGGTGACGAATCGTCTGATGATTGGTCTGAGTTACGGTGGAGAGGGGTTTGTGGGGAGAGGAAGGAATGCCAAAGGAAATCCAATGCCGGGTTTTCTGGTAAAGTACAGGATTTTCGAAGAGAATTACTTCTTCCCTGGCATTGTTCTTGGGTATGATCATCAGGGACACGGCGGCCTTTCTGATACATCACAGTTTGATTACAGAGGCTATATCTACAAATCACCGGGTTTTTTCCTGGCTGGGAGTAAAAATTATCTTCTATTTACAAAGCTTCAGTTTGGCATTCATGGCGCTCTCTCTTTCTCCATGGAAGAGGTTAAAACTGTCAAGTGGCCGAATTTTGATGCAGGGATCGATCTGGGCATAAACGATGAACTCTCGTTTGTGTTGGAGTATAACCTGGGGTTCAATACCAGAGATCCCGTGGAGGGCAAGCCAAACTATTACGCCCGCTTCAGTCAGGGATATATGAATGTGGGTCTGAAATGGGCTTTCTCTGAAAACTTTTTCATCGAATTCGACGCCAGAGACGTATTAGAGAACAGGAAAAGGAAAAATGGCAGTACAGTAGGATGGAGCAGAGAGCTGAAAGTAGTGTATATTAATCATTTCTAGTATGGAAGATCTGTGTGTGATCTGCTGAAGTAATTTAAAGGGGAATATGAGAAAACTTCTGTTACTGGCTGTCATCATTACGGTTTCATTCACAAGTGCTAATGCATCGGCTGAGGATTCAGCAGGGAAATTTGTAATTGTTGACTCATCACAGCAGATAGCTGATAAGATCATCAAATCAAAGATCCCTGTTCTGGTAGATTTCTGGGCTGCATGGTGCATGCCTTGTCGTATGCTGAATCCTATCATAAAGGAGCTTGAAGAGGAATACAAAGGCAAGGTGATGTTTTTAAAGGTAAATATTGATGTGCACAGAGCAATATCATCCTATTTCGGTGTGAGGGCTATTCCCGCAATTTTCATTATAAAAGATAAAACAGTGGTTAAAGTGCTTCCTGGGCTCAACCCAAAGGAAGCTTACGATGCGGCGCTTAAAGAAGTTGCCATGGTCTCAGAACCGAAGAATGCTCCATTAAAAGACCCGGCCACTCAGCCTCAGCAATAACTTAGTGATTTATGAATTCGATGGTATCAGAAAAGCCGGAACTTCTTGCTCCGGCAGGCAGTTTCAGTGTTGCGGAAGCAGCTTTTGACCATGGTGCGGATGCTGTCTATATCGGGCTTGGTCAGTTTAATTTACGTGCACATTCCCCGAATTTCGATGTCGGCGATCTGCCGGAACTCATCAGGATGGCTGAAGGAAAAGGTAAGAGGGTTTATGTTGCGCTCAATATAATGCCTGATGATAAAAAGCTTTCAGGGATCAGAGAAATGCTGTTACGGGTCAAGGAGCAGGGGAGTATTCCTCATGCTCTGATCATCAGTGATCCCGGGGTTTTAATGACCTGCAGGGAAGTGTTTCCTGGAATCCCTTTGCATTTAAGCACGCAGACAGGCTCATTTAACTCAATGTCTCTGCAGTTCTGGAAAAAACAGGGAGTAAGCCGTGTCATTCTTCCGAGGGAATTGACTCTTGAGCAGATAACAGGGATTACATCAGGACGGATACTTGAAACAGAGGCTTTTATCCATGGGGCAATGTGTGTGTCGGTTTCCGGAAGATGTCTTCTGGGGGCATATATTGATCAACGTCACCCTAATTTCGGGGATTGTGCTCAGCCATGCCGTTTACGGTACAGAATCGCTCCTGTAAAGGTTGGAACTGAAGAGACCGGAGAGTGGTTTGATGCAGAGGAGGACAGCAGTGGTGTGTATCTGCTGAATTCACGGGATCTTTGTACTATAGATATTCTTCCGGACATACTCAAGACTGGTCTCAACTCTTTGAAGATCGAGGGCAGAAACAAGAGTATTCATTATGTGTCAACTGTAGTGAAGGTTTACCGTGAGGCACTGGATCTGATTGCCGGCGGTGTTCCCTACGAGGTTAAACCGGAATGGAAACATGAGCTGGAAAAAGTTGAACATCGTGCGTATACAACAGGTTTCTATGCCGGAGAAACCACTCTTCAGGAAGTCTTCTCATCGAAGGCTCCTACTGCATCGCGTGTGATTGGCATCGTAAAGGGAATGCTGAAGAACGGAGAGCCTGTCATAGATGTGAAGAACTGTTTTAAGGCTGGTGAAGTGCTTGAAGTTCTGCCTGTAAAACAATCCTTATCTCCTTTTCAGGTGACTTTTACCTCATTAAGCGACCTTTCCGGAAATGAGGTCGCAAACGCTCCTTCTAATCGTCTGGTTAGGGGCAAGACTACTGTAAAACTGCGGCCTGGAGATATGCTGAGAAAGCTCTCACAGGGCCAGTCCTGAATCCTTCCTTTTGAGATTTTCGGCATTTTGATTGCATTGTCGTCATTTTATGACCACAGGTACTGGTATGTGTTTTTTGAAGCAGTGAAGGGAGATTCTGGAGTGAATTGATCAGTACAAAGAGAGTCTTTTTTCAGGCTAAAACCGAGGAAATGTTTTTTGATCCGGATTATCCGGGTTAGCGTAAGTGGATTCTGAATACAAAGGGAAGAAAAAAGATGCTTCGAGCTTATGTGGATTTTTCCAGAATCCTGCGCCCCTGGGATGGTTTCGGGGTGACATACAGAACCTTTGCTTCTGCTCCAGCCCGCTTTAATCCGGAGTTTGTTTTCGGCAGTGATGGTCTGCGAGCAGGCATTGTACGTATCTTTCTTGATCCCTGGCATCAAAAAAAAACTGATACACGTTACCCTGAGGATGTTCCTGTAGAGGCTGATGAGTATGATCATACCACAGGCACAGAACAGATCCGTGAATTCTGTACATCTGCCCAGTCTCAACTGCAGAAAAGAGGACAGAGTCTAAAGGTAATCACTACCTGCCTCGCTCCTCCTGAATGGATGACAAAGCAGAAAGTGATTTCAGGGCGTGATCTTGATCCTCTGCACAGGGCTGAATACGCAAGATATATGATCTCCTGGCTGAAGTTTCTGGAAAAACAGATGATCCCGGTGAAATATCTATCGCTTCACTGTAAGGGAGAGAGATGGGACCTCTGGGATGAGCAGGGGAGAAATCTAAGCAGAGATTTACACAACCTTTACTGGCCTCCTGAGCATGTGACTGATTTTCTGAAGCTCCTAAAAAAGATGCTGCAGAAAAGTTCATTACAGACAGGTCTGGCACCCGGAGAGACAGAGAGCATTATCAATTTCCAGGATTGGGGCTATGTGGACGCGATAATCGATGATCCTCAGGCTCTAGGATCTCTGGATCTGATTTCTTCGTATGGCTCATTTTCCGGTGAAGACGCTCTGGATTGCAGAAGCTCGGCGATAGACCTGATCCATCAGCAGCGGCCTGATACCCCCGAATGGATAGTGCTTGAGCATTCTGATGTTGCGGATACCTCTTTTTCCTCCCTTATTCACAACTATATCTATGGCGCTAAAATAAACGCTGCACTGCTTGACAGTATTCCAGTGGAAACAGAGAGAGAAGTCAACGCTGTCTCTGTTGATTTTCTGAAACCGCTTTTCTGGGCAGGACAGCCAGGAATGGTTATCTGTCAGGTTGCATGCAACTGTAAAGGGATTTCAATCACCGGTTTTTCAGGAAATCTTTCCGGTAACCCCGATTCCTTTGTGCTGGTAAACTCCTCTGATAAAGACAGGGAAATCCCTGTTGAAATCAGAGGCAGCGCAAGCAGTAAATTTGCCCTTTACCGCACATCACCGCAGGAAAAATTCGTGTCAGTAGGAATAATTCCGGTCAGGGAGGGAAAGGTAGAGAGTCTGGCACCGGCGCACTCGGTAAGCGCGTTTTTCGGATCAGTTTGAAGCCTCTCCAACCAATCTGATATCAAGCATTTTGACAAGATTTACCTGATTGAAAAAGCTGTAGATCTTCTTACCAGTCTCGATTGTAAGTTTCAGGTTTTTCTTCTTCAATTCATTGAAGAGACGGATGCAGAATGTAATTCCTCGTGAGTCAATTTTGCTTACACCTGTAAGATCAAGCACCAGGTTTTGATTTATACCCTCGCTGTATCTCAGGGCAACTTCCTGGTCCAGCATCGCTACACGCGCGTTTATCAGTTCGCCCGAAAAAGCTATCCTGATTGTGTCGGTTTCAGAGGTTTCTTTTGGCGGTTTTGTCATAATTTTTTCTAATTCTTGAGCAGATACAGTAATTTACCTTTTCCGTGTTTTAATTGCAATATCGAGTTGTCTGTTATCTGATCGGGGTCGGTATCGGAATCGGCATCGATATCGTATCTTCTTACTGCTGGTCAGAAGTATCCGGTAAAATCTACATTAAAAAACATTTGATAGAAAAAGAGTGGGAAGGAAATCCCCCTTTTATTAAGGGGGGCGCTTCCAGCGGGGGATTCTAATACACAAGGGGGTACTGGTAAACCGGTACATTTAAAATAGAATGTTACTATTTAGATAAGTTAACCGGACACTACGAAATTGCAATATACCGAGTTGTCACTGAGCACGAGAAGAGCCATCGCGGCTTTGGCTCAGGAACAAACTTTTCTGGATTAATTTCCTGAAAAAACCGGATGAAGGGCATTCGATACCGATACCGACCCCGATATAAAAAACAAAGATCGTCGTTCTGACTGCTTTTTAACTGAGAAACTTTCACCTTGATTGCTTTGGGTCATGAACGCTTATTATTTTGCAACTGCTATCCTTCACACCACACGGAGACATCAAATTATGCGTAATTTTCTTCTTTTCTGCATCATACTGGCTCTGGCCGGATGCGGTCGGCAGAGTGTAAAAGTCGGAGAACAGCAGCAAAAGACTCCAAAGGTACATATCTCCGGGGGCAGTGGCGATTCCTACGAAGATGCGGTTGTGATTTCAGGTGCCCTCAAACAGAACGAAAGACTCGATGCAGAGTATGAGTATATCAGCAATAAACATGGCCTGAAAAACAGAGACTGGTCAGTAGCAGGACAGACTATTATTCATGAAGGCGGAAAGGTGTTCGACGTAATAGAAATCAAGCTGGGCTCTGTTTCCGAGCGAAGGATCTATTATTTCGATGTGACATCATTTCCCTGGAAAAAGGAATGAACGGAGATACACATGGTAACAGCACTGGTTTTATTGAAAGTAAAAAGAGACCTTGTCAACACCGTCGCATCCAGGCTTTCTGAGATGGATGGGGTAAGTGAAGTATATTCTGTCGCGGGAAGATACGATCTTGCGGTTATCATCAGGGTTAAAGATAACGAGGGATTGGCGGAGATTGTCACTGACCGGATGCTGAAAACTGAGGGTATCACCGATTCCGAAACACTTATTACTTTCAGGGTATACTCTAAACACGATCTGGAGAGCATGTTCTCGCTGTAGGTTCTGATCCGGTACTCGTGTAGTGTGAAATCATAAAAAGTGGAATCGATTCCGATACCGATACCGACCCCGGACTGGATAAAAACGGTTGTAATCATCGAAACGGCAGAACCACTTTTCCCGCTTCAAAGCATCTTCTCTCTTTTTCCCAATTTACACGATTGAGCAATCGTAATTTAACAGAATCATAAGCTGAGGTTTTAAACTCAATGAGGCTCTGAATGGAAGAATCAAAGAGAACCGGAATAAAAATTTCCGGTATGCACTGTGCCAATTGCGCGAAAAACCTAGAGAGAGCTCTTTCCGGAAGAAAAGGAATCATCGAGGCACATGTAGATTTCAGTAATGAGACTGCGTTTGTTAAATATGATCCCTCTCGGGTTTCAATTACCGATATGGAAAAGACCATAAGTGAGGCTGGCTATAAGGCTGTCAACCAGAATGTGACAATCTCAATCGGTGGTATGCACTGTGCCTCCTGTGCGGCAAAAGTAAAGGATGCAATTGCCGGACTTGACGGGGTTGTTGATGTCACTGTAAATCCGGCGACTGAGAGCGCATTTGTCACTTATAATCCGGATAATGTTTCGGTTTCAGAATTTCGCAACGTTGTAACTAAAGCCGGATATGAATACAGGGGAGTTGCAGGTGAAGCTGGAGAGGAGGAAAGTGAGCGTCTGCGTCGCATAGAGCAGAATGGGAGAATCCGCAGGATTATAGTTTCTTTTGCTGTCAGCATTCCTCTTATGGTTTTAATGTTTCTTCCTCATACTCTGCCTTTTGATTACGGTATTTTTTCACTGATTATATCGGTTCCTGTATTTATCTATGTCTCATGGCCTATCTTTAAAGCTGCTTTTGCGGCACTCAGGAGATTCAATCTGACCATGGATGTAATGTATGCCATGGGTATCGGGACTGCATTCGTTGCCAGTGTCATGGGTACCTTTGGTATTATACTCACTCATGAGTTCATGTTTTATGATACTGCTATCATGCTTGCCGGATTTCTGACACTTGGCCGCTATCTTGAAACAAGGGCTCGGGGAAAGACATCAGCATCGATCAAAAAGCTTATTGGGCTTCAACCCAGGACAGCGACAATTATTGACGAAAAGGGGGAGAGAAAGGTACCCGTTGAGGAGGTCAGGATCGGAGATGTAATCATTGTCAAACCGGGAGAAAAGATCCCGGTTGACGGTACGGTAACAGCGGGGGAGAGCAGGGTTGACGAATCGATGATAAGTGGTGAGCCAATTCCAGTGGCGAAAAAAGAGGGTGACCCCCTGGTTGGTGGTACCATCAACCAGCATGGAGTGCTGAATTTCAGAGCCGAAAGAGTGGGGAGTGATACAGTTCTTTCCCAGATAATAAAACTTGTCAGGGATGCGCAGGGATCTAAACCACCGATCCAGCAGATAGCAGATAAAGTAGTAAGCTATTTTATACCATTTATTCTTGTCATCGCACTGGTTACATTTTCTATCTGGTATTTTGTTGTTGGAAGTACTCTGCTTTTCGCCCTTACAACTCTCATAGCTATTATGGTGATAGCATGTCCCTGTGCCCTGGGGCTTGCCTCCCCGACAGCAGTAACTGTCGGCATTGGAAGAGGCGCAGAGCTTGGCATACTGGTAAAAAATGGCGGGGCGCTTGAAAACGCTCAGAAAATCACCACAGTTGTTTTTGACAAAACCGGAACACTGACAAGAGGGAAACCGGAAGTGACAGATCTTTCAGGTGTAAACTGTTCCGATGATGTACTGCTTTCCATGGCCGCATCTGTAGAGAAAGGATCTCAGCATCCTTTAGCTGACGCGATAGTAGAAAAGGCATCGGAAAGAGGACTTGAAATAAGGAGTGTAACCGGTTTTAACACACTCGAGGGTAAAGGCGTCAGCGCATCCCTGGACAATAAAATCGTATTGATTGGAAACCGGAAACTGATGCAGGAAAACGGAGTAGAATTTGATTCTCTGGAGCAAAGGATTACTCCTTTAGAGGCGGAAGGAAAGACTGTTGTGCTGGTTGCTGAGGAGAAGCAGTTAAGAGGAGTATTGGCAATAGCTGATCCGCCCAAGGATACATCTGCGAAGGCTGTCAGGGAACTTGAAAAGATGGGGCTTGAGGTGGTAATGATGACCGGTGATAATCGCAGAACTGCCGTCTCAGTTGCTGAGAGACTTGGAATAAAAAATGTCCTGGCAGAGGTTCTTCCAGGTGATAAGGCATCAGAGGTAAAGAAACTGCAGGGGAACAACAAATCTGTAGCTTTTGTCGGTGATGGTATCAATGATGCTCCTGCATTGGCGCAGGCGGATATAGGGATAGCCATTGGTAGCGGAACTGACATAGCACTTGAGAGCGGCGAGATTGTGCTTGTAAAGAGTGACCCTGTAGATGTTGTGGCTGCGATTCAGTTAGGTCGTAAACTGCTTTCAAGAATAAAGTTGAATCTTTTCTGGGCATTTGCCTACAATGCCGCTCTGATCCCCCTGGCTGCCGGTGTCCTGTATCCGATCTGGAAGATAACATTTCGTCCCGAACTGGCTGCCCTTGCTATGGCATTCAGTTCAGTAACTGTTGTAACTCTTTCTTTGATGCTGAAAAGCTATATCCCACCTGTAAAGGAGAAGGCATGACCTGCTGAGGGGTATTTCTACTCAATTCCTCTCCAGGAAGCTTCGGTTATAAGATTCATCTTCTCCTTTTCAGCCTCTTTGCTAAGGCTGCTGTCTGGATTTGTGCTGTTTTTCAGCAATAGCTCTTCCCAGGAATTTAAAGCTGCGGTCAGGCTTGCCTGAGATGGAGTATTGCGGAAAACGGCAGTAAGGGTTTTTGCCCTCAGGTGTTGAATATTTCTGGAGAGGTATGTGGCTTCTATGTATTTGGAAGGGAGCGAATCTGCTTTGTTAAGGTTCTCCAGAACTCCGGTATAGTCCTGCTTTCCGTAAAGCTGCCATGCCTTGTTGAGAAAGTGTTCTCCATCACTAATTTCAATCCCTGGATCAGAATAGCTGCCTGTATCTTTTCCAATAGATTCCCAGGGTGTCACCACTGCATCTTTTGTCTGCGGAAGGCTGTTTTTTCCTGCTTTGTTTGTTTCAGCGAGGCCGGTAAATGATGCTTTGCTTGTCTGTGGAGTATAAACTTCTGCAGGTCTGGTGTGTACCTGCTGAACAGGTGATAATTTATCCGTCTTTTTTTTCCGGTTTTCGGAGAATAGTACTGATGGTAAACTGGTTACAGACTTACCGGTCTTCAGGATGTACTCGACTAATGGTGCTTTTTGCAGAGATCTTCCAAACCTCTTTGAGGCATCTCTGACCTCCTGCGATGCGGCAAGCAGCAGAATGCAGGCGGATACCGCTACCATGCTTCCACTTAGACACTTCGATGGTTTTCCGGCGCCCTTGATGGATTCTGGAAACATTGCCGGTTCGTTCATTTTGCGCTGATTGATAAATTGAGAAATTGTATTCTCAGGTGAGAGGCTTGTGATCCTGGAGTGGATCTCCTCAAGCTCCTCCCTTACGGTTTCCGGGTCTGAAGGTCTGTCTTCCTTTCTAAAAGAGAGGCATTTTCTTACTATTGTGGTATACTCGGCCGGAAGGCCACTGATAGCCTTTCCGATCCGCAGTTGCTCCTTGCTCTGCTCTGGGGATTGAACTGCTTTTTTTCCGGATGCAAGCTCATAGAGAATACAACCGAGGGAGAAAAGATCCGACCTCTCATCCGGTGTTGTTTCACCTGTCAGGACCTCAGGAGCGCTGTAATAAGGAGAAACTCCCTCGGCCTCGAACTTCCCGGACCTTGCTAACTGAATTGGTATTACTTTCCCCGGTCCACTGACTTTCAGTACTCCGGAATTGGAGAAAATCAGGCTTTCAGTTTTAAGATCAAGGTGCAGAAATCCTCTGAATTCCCGGTTTTCTATGACTATACAGGCTCCATGGATGTATTCAAGAAATTTACATATCAGTATTCCCGCTGCAGTACACACAGCCGGCGGGAGGGGGGTATTACTGATTAACTTTTCCGCACTGAACCCGGAAACTCTTTCAGTTTCCACAAAATCCAGACCGTTCCATTTCCCGAGGTTATGTACCGTGGTGATATTTGGATGAGTGAGCTGTGCCGCGACTGCGAAACGGTTCACAAATCTTTTCTGGTTCTCTTTTGTATTGCCCGGCTTCAGAAGTTTCAGTGTGCGTCTGAACCCCAGTTGCTTATTGTTGATCTCATAGAGAATATCTGTTTCATTCTGTTCGATAAGCCCGGAGATTGTTCCCGAACCTATTGACACCGGCTCTGATCCGTCAGGCAGAGTTTCTCTGTTAACCTCTGATACGTTTTGCTTATCGCTGTTGCTCTTTTCAGTGGAGAATCTGCCGGGAAGTCTGAAATTGAGGAATTTCCGAAACAGTCTCATATTGCCTCCGCACGCCTTTACATGCCGAAACTCTCTTTCCTTAACGCGGGCTCCTTGCTCTGTTTAACATTGCTTCAAAATCCGTTCCATCTGGAAAATGTGCAGACGTGTCCTGCATCTCTTAAACCCGCATTTCATAAAAAAATCCCGAAATACCAAATAAAAACGTATTTTTAGACTCCTGAACCTGAAAGGAACATTTGAAAATGAATAAGCCGGTACGAGTTCGTTTTGCTCCTTCACCCACTGGCTACCTCCATGTAGGTGGGGCCAGAAGTGCTCTGTTTAACTACCTTTTTGCCCGTCACCATGGGGGTACTTTCATCCTGAGAATCGAAGATACCGATAGAAGCCGTTTTGTGGCAGATGCTCTCAAGGAGATCTATGAGAGTCTCAGATGGTTGGGACTTCAGTGGGATGAGGGACCTGAGGCTCCGGGAGAATACGGCCCCTATATTCAATCTCAGAGACTTGATATCTACAGAAAACACGCTCAGATACTTCTGGACAGCGGACACGCTTACCGCTGTTTCTGTACTCCTGAGAGACTTTCGCAATTAAGAGCCGAGCAGGAGAAGACAAAACAGAACGCCGGCTATGACCGCAAATGCCGTAATCTTTCTCCAGAAGAGGAGAAGAAACTCCTTGATGCCGGTACGCCGTATGTGATCCGTTTTAAAATCCCCTCCGGAAGAACAGTCGCTTTCGAAGATGGTATCAGAGGTAAAATCGAGTACAGCAGCGATGTCCTTGACGATCTGGTACTGATAAAATCCGACGGTTTTCCTACCTATCACATGGCAAATGTGGTTGATGATCACCTCATGGCAATCTCACATGTGCTTCGCGGTGATGAGTGGATTGCATCAACACCCCGTCATGTCCTGCTCTATGAAGCCTTCGGGTGGGATGCGCCTGTTTTTGCCCATCTTCCGGTGATCCTTTCCCCTGATGGTGGCAAGCTCTCCAAGAGAAAAGGTGCAGCCTCTGTTATGGATTATAAAAACGCCGGGTACCTTCCTGAGGCTTTGTTTAACTTCCTGGCATTCCTTGGATGGGCCCCGGGTGATGATCGGGAAAAAATGAGCCGTGAGGAACTTATCAAGGCATTCTCCCTTGAACAGGTCTCTCCGAAAGCCTCGGTACTGGATGAGAAAAAGCTGGAATGGATGAACGGTCTTTACATGGCCGAGAGAGATTCCCGTTCCCTTGCAGAAGAAGTACTCCCTGTATGGAAAGAGAGGGGTTATGTATCATCTGAAAAGACCTCCGATGATCCATGGCTGCTTCAAATAATAGATCTGCTCAAGGGAAGATCAAAACGTGTTACGGAACTTATCGATAATTCATCCTATTTCTTCAAAGACCCGGAATCCTATGAGGAAAAAGCGGCCAGAAAAACCTTTACTCCGGATTCTTTGCAAAACCTGAATAAGATCAAATCTGCTCTTTCGGTTCAGGATGACTTTTCACATGAGAAACTCGAGGCCCTGTATAGAGACCTTGCCGCTAAATCGGGAATCTCTTCCGGAAAACTGATCCATTCCACACGGCTTGCGGTCAGCGGAATCAGCTTTGGCCCTGGTCTGTTTGAACTGATGCAGACACTGGGCAAGGAAACCGTTTTACGAAGAATAGAACGTGCAATCGAATTTATCAGCAAATCAACAGCACAGGTGGAAAAAGAAAATGGATAATTCTATAAGCAATGGATCAAATGTACAGCCTCCTGCACAAACGGCTAATTTTATCAGGGAAATTATTAAAGAGGAACTGAGTGCCGGCAAGTGGGAAAGAATAGTGACCCGCTTTCCTCCTGAGCCCAACGGGTATTTACACATCGGGCATGCAAAGGCAATCTGCATCGATTTCGGAATGGCTGAGGAGTTCAATGGTGAGTGCCATCTCAGATTTGACGACACCAATCCTGCAAAAGAGGAGCAGGAGTACATCGATGCCATAGAAAATGATGTGCGCTGGCTGGGCTTTGACTGGGGAGAGAGGATCTATTTTGCCTCCGAATATTTCGAACAGATGTACAACTGGGCTATACAGTTGATAAAGGATGGAAAGGCCTATGTAGATGATCTCAACGCAGAGGAGATCCGTCAGTACAGAGGTACCCTGACAGAACCGGGAAGAGAGAGTCCTTACCGTAACAGAACTGTTGAGGAAAACCTCGATCTTTTCGAGCGCATGGCCAGAGGGGAGTTTGATGAGGGGGAGAAGGTATTGAGGGCTAAAATCGATATGGCTCATCCCAATATCAACATGCGCGATCCGGTAATGTATCGCATTAAGAAAGCACCGCATCCCCGTACAGGTACAAAATGGGTTATCTATCCCATGTATGACTGGGCTCATGGCCTCGAAGACTCAATAGAAAAAGTCACTCACTCACTCTGTTCTCTTGAATACGAAGACCATCGTCCGCTTTACGACTGGTTCCTTGATCAGCTCAAGATTCATCACCCCAGGCAGATCGAATTCGCCAGACTCAACCTCACATACACTGTAATGAGCAAACGGAAGCTTCTGCAGTTAGTAAAGGATGAGGTGGTGAGCAGCTGGGATGATCCCAGGATGCCAACACTCTCGGGTTTACGCAGAAGAGGGTTTACTCCAGAGTCGATAAGAAATTTCTGTGAGCGTATCGGAGTCGCTAAACGTGATAGTATTGTCGATTACGCTCTTCTTGAACACTGCCTGAGAGAGGATCTCAATAAAAGAGCACTCAGGGCCATGGCTGTCCTTGAACCTCTGAAGGTGGTGATTGAGAATTACCCCGAAGGGCAGGTGGAACTACTTGAGGCTGTAAACAATCCTGAAGACCCCTCGATGGGAACAAGGAAGGTTCCGTTCTCAAAGACTCTGTATGTCGAGCGTGGTGATTTCATGGAGGAACCGCCGAAAAAATTCTTCAGGCTTGCTCCGGGCCGTGAGGTCAGACTGAGGTACGCTTACTTTATTACTTGTAAGGAAGTGGTGAAAGATCCAGCCACAGGGGAGATTATAGAACTCCGCTGTACCTACGATCCTGCTACCCGCGGAGGATCTGCACCTGATGGACGTTCTCCGAAGGCGACTCTTCACTGGGTCTCAGAGGCACATGCTGTTGATGCAGAGGTAAGGCTTTATGAAAAACTGTTCAGCAAAGAGGATCCTGATGATGCGCCTGAGGGTAATTTCATGCTCAATCTCAATCCTGATTCTCTGAAAATTCGTAATTCCTGCAAAGTGGAACAATCCCTCTCTGAGGCAAAGCCCGGAGAACGCTTTCAGTTTGAGCGCATCGGTTATTTCTGCGTTGACCCGGATTCCAGGCCTGGTCAGCCGGTTTTTAATCGCACCGTTACTCTTAAGGATGAATGGGCAAAAATAATGAAGCGGGGGGGGAAGTGAGGAATGATTTATCACTGCTTGACTCCTACTTTTGAGGATTGTATTTTTAATAGACTTTAGGGGCTGTAGCTCAGTTGGGAGAGCATCAGGCTGGCAGTCTGAGGGTCGTCGGTTCGAACCCGTCCAGCTCCATAACAAAAAATCCCCTGGATTTGTCAAAGACAATTTCGGGGGTTTTTTGTTTATTCCTCCGGAAAAAACCCATCATTGGCTATACCACAATAAACATCACCCAACTTGAGCGTTTAAAATAAAGATGTGATTTCTTGCACGGGTAATGGCGTATTTATATATTAATAAATCTTGCCTTTTTCAGAGATCCCTCTGCAAATACGGCTGAAAATCAGTTTTTTTCCAGGTTTTCGAATTTAATTAGCAGAACTTCTATGGAGGATACATGAAAAAATATCAGGCCGGATCGATTCGAAATGTCTGTCTTCTCTCTCATGGTGGTGTAGGAAAAACAAGCCTCCTGGAGGCTGCCTGTTTCACCTCCAAATCCACCTCCAAACTGGGCAAAGTCGATAATGGCAGTAGTATCTTCGACAACAGGAGCGACGAAAAAGAACGGAAAATGACCATTTCGATGCATGTGGGGTTTTGCGAATGGAAAGATAATAAAATCAATTTTCTTGACACTCCAGGATTCCTGGATTTTCTCAATGATGCAAAAGCAGCTCTCAGAGTTGTGGAAACAGCTATTATTCTGGTTGATGCGGTTGATGCAATTCAGGTCGGCACCGAACTGGTTTCCTCGTATGTAGATGGTTCCGGACTTCCGAGAATGTTTTTTGTAAACGGAATGGACAAGGAAAATGCCGATTTTCAGAAAACTCTGGATGCAGTCAAATCAGCCTATGGAACCAGTGTCGCACCTCTGGTTATTCCGATCTCCGCCGGAGCTTCTTTTAAGGGTGTAGTTGACCTGGTTGCCAGGGAAGCTTATGAATATACCCGCGATGGAAATGGCATCGGAAATAAAATCGAAATTCCTGCTGATATGAAAGACATTGTCGATTCTCTGAGGCAGTCACTGATGGAGTCTGTCGCTGAAACAGATGAAGATCTCATGAACAAGTATTTTGAGGCAGGGGAGTTGACAGACGAGGAACTCAGAGCGGGACTGGCAAAAGGCGTTGCTTCCGGAAGTGTCCATCCACTCCTCGTCGGAAGTGCTCTTCTGAATATCGGGATCGATCAACTGCTTACAAAAATTGTAAATCTATGCCCCTCAGCAGAAAGCCGCAAAGAGGTTGAGGTTACCGAGAACGGGGAAACCAAAACCATACCCTGCCAGGAATCAGGACCTCTCGCAGTATTTATCTTCAAAACTATCTCTGAGGAGCATCTCGGTGAGATCAACGTGGCAAGGGTTTTCTCCGGAAAACTTACAACAGGTTCTGATGTGTCGAACACTGCCAGAGGCATGTCTGAACGTATCGGTAACATGTACTTCCTGAAAGGAAAGGAGCGTACCGATGCAACAGAGATTGTCGCCGGGGATATCGGAGGACTCCTGAAATTAAAAGACACTCATACCAATGATTCCCTGGTGGATAAAAGTGTAAAGTATAAGTTCCCACCTATTGATCTTCCGGAACCACTTGTCAGTGTAGCAATATCAGCCAAGCAGAAGGGTGATGAAGATAAGATAGCAGTAGGGCTCAATAAACTTCGTGAGGAAGACGTCAGCTTTACCTATAAATTCCACCCGGACATTCATCAATCTATCCTTTCTGCGATGGGCGATATTCAGATTGATGTAATTCTGGAAAACCTGAAAAACCGTTTTAAGGTCGAAGTGGATAAAAAGCCACCCAAAATCTCCTACAGAGAAACCATTACCAAGGCTGCAAAGTATGTCGAGTATACGCATAAGAAACAGTCGGGTGGAGCAGGGCAGTATGCACGCGTATTTATCGATCTGGAACCGCTTCCTCGTGGTGGCGGTTACGAATTTCTCGATAAAATCGTGGGCGGAGTAATAGATCAGTCTTTACGTCCCAGTGTTGATAAAGGCATACACGCCAAACTTGAAGAGGGTATTTTAGCCGGATATCCGATTGTGGATGTAAGAGTCTCTCTGGTTGACGGAAAAACACATCCTGTGGACTCAAAAGATATAGCTTTCCAGATTGCCGGCCGCGAAGTCTTTAAGAAAGCCTTTGAAATGGCATCGCCTATACTTCTTGAACCTGTTGTGGAACTGAAAGTCACAGTTCCTGAAGAGTATACAGGTGACATCATGGGAGATCTGTCTTCACGCAGGGGGAAAATTGGTGGAATGAGTCCAAGTGGCAAGAATCAGACTATTACCGCCAAAGTTCCGGAAGCTGAGGTTCAGAATTACTCCACGACCCTGAGATCACTTACCCAGGGAAGAGGGTTTTATACAAAGGCATTTTCTCACTATGAGCCTGTTCCTGCTGAACTGGCGAAAAAGATTATTGAGGCACACAAAAAGGAAGAGGAATCTTCCGATTAATCGAGTTCCGTAAAACCAACTCACTTCAGAATGAACTGTGGGTATAAACAGTCCGAAGTGAGTTTTTTTATTGCTGTGAAGATTATTTCTGGTGTTTTTTCGTATACCTCTCTGGATAGCATCAGAAGGCAGTTCACACATCAGAGGTGATTTAAGGGTTCCAATGTAATAATCCTGAAGTCACTCAGGGATTATCAACTTAGATTTATATTCTCCGGGAGGAAAAAAAAATGCCGCGGATTAAAACTATAGAGTGGAAGGAAAACTCTGTAGTCATTGTAGATCAAACAATACTGCCTCTTGAGTTGCATTATAAAAAAATAGACTGCATTGAAAGCATGTACGATGCAATTAAGGTGCTTAAGGTCAGGGGTGCACCCGCCATTGGCATTGCAGCGGCTTTTGGCCTTTACCTCGGTATAAGGGACTTTCCTGAAAGCGGATCAACTCAGGAGTTCATCGAAAATCTAAACAGTAAAGCTGCATACCTCGCTGGTTCCAGACCCACTGCAGTAAACCTCTTCTGGGCTCTGGAGAGAATTAAGCGTACAGGAGAACAGAGCATTGAAAAGGGCGCCTCTATAGAGGAAACAAAAGATAGAATCTTAAGTGAGGCAATCGAGATTCTTGAAGAGGACAGGAGAACCGGGCGGGCGATTGGTGAGGCTGGATTGGAGTTGTTGAAAGGGAAAAAAACAATTCTGACACACTGCAATGCGGGAGGACTGGCCACGGCAGAGTATGGAACCGCACTTGCTCCTGTTTATGTTGGAGCAGAGCAGGGAATAACATTCAATGTTTATGCAGATGAAACCCGTCCACTGCTTCAGGGTGCCAGAATCACCACTTTTGAGCTGTCACAGGCGGGAATTCCTGTTACTCTGATCTGTGATAACATGGCCGCATCGGTGATGGCTGGAGGGAGAATTGACGCGGTGATTGTGGGGGCTGACAGGATTGCCAGTAATGGTGATACAGCCAACAAAATCGGTACCTACGGAGTCGCTCTTCTGGCAAGGGCTCATGGAATACCTTTTTATGTCGCAGCTCCTTTTTCCACTTTTGATCTCTCGCTCCATACAGGGAAAGAGATCCCTATCGAGGAACGCGGTCCTGAAGAGGTAACCTGTGGATTTGGAAAGCAGACCGCTCCTTCAGGCGTAGAAGTGTATAACCCCGCTTTTGATGTTACCCCGTCTCACCTGATCAGTGCTTTTATCACTGACAAAGGGGTAATCACTCCTCCTTACGAAAGGAATCTGGCAGAAGCACTCGGAAAAAAGGGCTGAGAGCTGGTATGCAGAACGGAAGGGTACGCTTCTTCAATGATATAGTTGGCTGCGGGTTTATTGAGTCGGACTGTGAGCCTGGAGTTATCCGTTTTTCCTACAGAGAGATCAGAAAGACCGGTTACCGGATTGTAAATGAGGGACAACTGGTTAAATTCCGGCTTGTAAGGACTTCCAGGGGACCCTTTGCTGTGGATATAATTCCGGAATCCGATCAGCAGTAAATCTCGGGTTTGCAGTCAATACCTAGCACCTTGCCAGCCAGATTCAGTATTTCATCTCTGGTTCCGCTGTAACCAAGCAGTTCATGGGTAGCCGTGCTGACGGTCCTCCCGTCAACAGATCTGCCTTTTGTTAGTTGCAGTTCAATCTCCCCGTAGCAGAGTCTCTCGTGATCTTCGGAAAGATTGTTGTATACCTGGATTGCTCCCCTTGGCCCTGTGGGGTTACTCATGGATATATCCACACATTCATCCTGATTCCTGGGGAGATCATCACTTCTCTTGACGACACAGAACCATTCGGGACGGTCCGGGAAAGGAGAGACATAGAGGATCTTGGCAGGGTTCTCCCAGACAATATTTTCCGGATTTATCGCCAGTTTCAGATGCATTCTGGAATCAAGAAGGAAGCGGGCGTAGCCGTTTTCCAGTGATACTCTTTCCGGTGGAACGGGATCGAAATAGCTGAGAAGTGAGGGATTGTTTCTGACCGGGAAAAGCGCAGTACCGGGGTTTTCCGGGCCGCATGAATTAACCATCGATACTGACCAGGGACAGAGGTCGAGGCCGGAGCTTGAGATTGACAGGTGATCGGTTATCTTTACACCAGCATAGGGCAGACCACTGGAATATGGGTCAGCGATTGGATGAAAACGCCTGCTTGCCAGACTTTCAGCGTATATCCGGTTCCTCATGTAGTCAAGCAGTGAGAAGATGTTTTCGTAATGAAGATCCCCGTTTTGTTTATATACTCCGGGATCTATTTCCGGCGAGACCCTGAAACCCTCGAAATCACGGGGGTTCTCAAAGAAATAATCTCTTTGAGGGGCGATCCACAATCTTTCCCCACCGGTAAGCCAACTGCAGTTGTCGATTTTTTCTCTCAGGTCGTGTGCAAGCCAGAGCAGGTTCAGACCGGATTTGTCGGGGAAAAGTCCCAGAAGCCGCGCTCCGAATTCGGAGAACAGCATAGCACCAGTTCCGGTGTACCTGATCGTTATTCCGGCTCTGCCATCCGTCTCATCCAGTATCTGCTGTATTGTAAAAAATCTGTTTCCCATAATCTTAGAACAAAATAATTACAGTTTCCTTTAAAAACAACAATGGTAGTGAAATGTTAGTTTACAGAACGGTAATATATTCTTCTCTGAATTTCCAGACCGGGGATCCTTTTGAAAAATGCGACATCATCCTGGCTCGTGCTGCTGAAGCACAAAACCCTTTTTTTAACAGCCTCTCCATGACATCATTGACTCTATCTAATCTGTAGACACCATAAACAGGGTAAAGATCCGGATCTGAAAAAGAAGATCTTCTGTAAAGCGCAGCCTGAGTATAACCTGTTTCCTTGACTTTATCCCATACACGGCGGGAGCAGCTCCCGTAAGGAAATGAAATGCTTGTAACAGCTCTTCCTGTAATGTCCTCAAGTCTCTGCTTCGATTCCCTCAGTTCCTTCTCAAGATTGCTGCTGCTGAGATAGGGGAGATTGGCATGTGTCAGTGTGTGACTGCCAATTTCATGGCCCAGGGAAGAGATTTCTGATATCTGTGATTTTGTCAACTGTCTGCTGCTCCTGTAGACATCCCAGGTGGAATCCCTCCCGACAAATCCTGCAACACAGAAGATGCTTGCCTTGAATCCGCAATCTTCAAGCGCCGGAATCGCATTTCGGTATATGTTCTCGAATCCGTCATCAAATGTCAATAAGACTTCGCCGGTTTTTTCCCCGGGACAACTGAACTGCTTCAGGGATACTGCTGAAAGAGAGTTTTTCTTCAATTCAGCGAGAAGAGATCTGAACCGCTCTGTGGAATACTGAGACATATTCCTTTGGGGTTTATCCAGTATAGAATGGAACAGAAGCCCTGGCTTTCTGCTGGAATGTCTCTGGTACCCAAACAGCAGCGATGCCATCCCTCCCAGAAAGACAGGCCCCAGGAAAATGCTTAATAAAGTTGGTGCTAATATCATAACATTTCTTTTCAGAGGTAAAAAAATAAGTCACTATTTCACCTCTGAGGAGAATTTTGTGAGTTCACAAGTTAAATCACAATTCATCGTAACCATGAAGAAAATAATACTGGAGACCGGGTTTTAATTATTTTAATAAGAGGTATTATGAACCAAAGTGTAAATTGCCCACATTGTGGCAGCGAAATCTCCCATAAAGCCAAAGCATGTCCCCATTGCGGCTCTGATGAAAATACCGGATGGTCACCGGAAAGGTATTTAGATGGAATCGATCTGCCTGATGAGGAATCGTATCAGGAGATTAAAGAAAGGGAATTTGGTTCCGGTAAAACAGTCCTTTCCTGGCAAACTATAACCGGCTTTGCGCTTCTTGTCCTGATTTTGATGCTGGTTGTAAAAACAGTTGCAGGCTGGTAAGTTATTTATCTTTTTTGATCTTTGTCTCTCTGATTTTATTCTTCAGATACAGACGGTTAGTATCGTTAGACTCAGCCATCTTTTTCTTCTGCATTGATTCAATATAAAAAACCTCTTCATCAGAAGCTTGTTTATATTCTGATGGCTGGGGTATGGGGGCCATTTGTTCTGGAGGAGCGAAGTTTTGTATGGGGTTGCTTTCCAGAATAGGAATCGGGTTTTGCTGAGGATCAGAAAACGCCTGATCACTCATAAAAGTTTCCGGGTAGGATTGCTGCTGTGACATCGGGTCATAACCCATACCCAGATCAAGATCGATCTGATCTTCAGTTTTGTTGTAGACTTGCTCAAGAGTTTGTTTAAGCTGTCTGTCGAACTGCCTTGCGAACACTTTAACTCTGTCAATATTGGTACGATCATCAAATACCAGAGCCAGAAACGTATTCTCGTCAACGACAGCGATATAGATGTGCTTCTCTTTTCCCTGATGATACATTGTTGAAAACTCTGTCTCTCCCATGAGATTGGCAATTGCTAAAGTAGAAGCAGAGTTTCCTGCCACCAGTGCTGCCATAGAGACCGTGTCTACGATTTCAAGGCTTCCCTGACTCGTGAGTAACCGCCCGTCTTTGTTGATCAGAACAGCGAGCAAAAGGTTGGCCTTGAGGACCAGTTGTGATAATACTGCATTTAACTGGTCAATATCCTCAGGGAAAAGAATCATATCCTTCATCAGAGAGTATCCCTGTTATTAAAGAATTTTGAAAGGAAACCCTTCTGCTGCTTTGTACGGGGATTGATTGGTTTTCTCATCGGTTTTTTCTGACGGTCAGTATCTACCGATGTAAAAAACATATCTTCATCTCCATCCTCAGATTGTGCCGGGGCCTGCTTGGCAGGTGCCTGGTTCTGCTCAGGATATGATGAAACTTCCAGATTGTAAACGTCGTAATCGTTTTCATCAGCACTCTGAGAGGGAGCAAAAGACTGTTGCTGCTGTGTTCCACCGAAAGCAGGATTCTGCACATTCTGCCTGGGGGCAGAAGGGTGCTGATACTGCTGTGCCTGCTGATTGTACTGCTGCTGCGGCGGCTGAAACTGCTGTTTCTGCTGAAACTGCTGGTGCTGCTGGGCAGGCGCAGGCTGCTGATACTGTTGCTGTGGTGCCTGGTACTGATGATTCTGCGGAGATTGTTTTGACTGACGCATGCGACGCTGTTTTTCCTCTATCTCACGCTGGTATTTCTCTATTTCCAGATCCAGATCGGTTTTGTCACTGACTTCAAACTGTCCCTGAGCAGGCTCCGCTCCGGAAAAACCCGCCTGTTGATTCTGAGAATAAAATGAGGGATCCTGATTTTGATCTTTAAGATTCTGAGCCTCAAATTGTGGTTCGTCCATTTCCTGCAACTGGATGTTGCCATAGTTGTAATAACCGGAATCGGCACTGGCCTGAGGCGGGACGGGATTATTCTGAGGTGCTGGTTCAAAAGTGTCAATATAGTGATCGTCGGCGGCAGAACTCTTCGGCGGTGTATTTGTAACCGGAGGAGTAAAAGGACGATTGATCATCTGCTGCCGACTCTGAGATGGATTCTGCATATTGGGTTGCTGCGGCATCCGCGGAAATTGCGGTGTCTGCTTTGGCGGTATTTGCTGAGAAACACCGGGATATTGCCTTGGTGTCTGCTGCGGTGCTCTTGGCTGCGCAGGTCTGGGCATCTGTGGCTGGCTGTACCCTGTATTGACTTGTCCGAACTGCTGCGGCTGAGCAAATTGTCTTGGCGCAGGCCCGGGATTTGCCTGTTGGGGCGCTGCGGCCTGAGGCGCTGCAGAACGGGGTGATTGGCGAGAGTACTTTTTGTTGAGATAGTCTATGACGATTTTTCCGATTAACTTAAGGGAGTCAAAAACACCAATTCCCTTGTATGCTACAGCCTCATTCCATGGAAGGTTGTATTTATTTATGAGCTTCTGCAGTTCTTCAACAGGAAGAGCGTTAGGGAGATCCCTTTTATTATACTGGATGAGAATTGGAATGCTCTCACGCTTATATCCGTATTCTGCCAGGTTGTCTTCGAGGTTCTGAAAGCTCTCCAGGTTTTCCTGAACCTTGTCCGGAGATGAATCAGCCACAAACACTACTCCGTCAACACCGCGGAGAACCAGTTTACGTGTGGCATTATAGTAGACCTGCCCCGGTACGGTATAGAGCTGAAATTTTGTGGCAAAGCCTTTGATTTTCCCCAGGTCCAGAGGCAGGAAATCAAAAAACAGAGTACGATCTGTTTCCGTAGCCAGAGAGACCATGTCGCTCTTGAACTCAGGGGGGACTTTTTTGTGTATGACTTGTAGATTGGTAGTTTTACCACTCAAACCAGGGCCATAATACACGACTTTTACACTAATTTCCCTAGCCGCATAATTAATTGATGCCATGAATTGTCCTTCTGTTTAAATCAATGGCCAAAATGCTCCGGTAGGAGATTCCTCTTTACCAGAATTAATATAGTTCTGATATTGAGTTTTTGCAAGAAGGAGCTTTACCTTGCAATTAATATAATTAAGTATAACAATTTTCCATGCAAGATTTCACTTTTTCTGTTCAGAATCAGAATTGATCAGATAATGAAAAAAATCTCTATCCGATAATAATTTGAATTCCTTCAGTTCTTCCGGGCTCTGTGGTTCTGTGCTGTATTTGGCTCTGTAGTAGATTTTTGCAATGGAGGCCTTTTCTTTTGCCAGTGCAGAGGGTAACTCGATTCTGCTATGATGGGCATCGGTGGCCCTATCCGGTACTATTACTTTTTTAAAAACCACAAGGGCCATAAAGAGTATCAGCAGAATGATTCCAAGAGCTGTCAGAATTGAATAAAGCGTGTAGAATCGTGAAGTAGAATGTTCGCGCTCTTTCTTGTGAAGAGCTGCCTGTACAGATTGGGAGATGCGGTCAGAAAGAAACGTAATTCTCTTGTTTTGTAAGAGATTGTACAATGATTCGTAGATTTTGTATTCGCTGAGGCAAAGACTGCTTAAAAGATCCTTGACAGGTGATGTTCCGTTGATTCGCATCAGAATGTAACTGTCCGGGTCGGAGAGAGGGTCGATTTCCTGCATCAAATCATTTGCATTTTTCTGGTTTCGGACAAATATTGACTGCTCAGAGATGCATTGAAGCATCCTGTTCCATTCATCCACTCTTCTCATCGCTTCCATGACTATATTCTCCACTGGAATGGAGATTTCTGCGGGAACCAGAGAGTCTACATTGGTAATGGAATTAAAACGGTAGGTTCCAGTTTTCCATAGAAAAAGACTGCAGGCAATATCCATCGTGGTGGATTCTGCAAGCATGTTCAGGTCATGTTTGGGAATGAGGCCCATGACAGTAATCTCATTTGTTAATCCGCTGATATCACCCTCAAATGCTGCAAAAAGTGCCCGTATTTTTGAAGAACTGTGTTTTTTTACACTGATGAGGTAATTGTAGAGTTTAGAGAGAAATTTTTCGTCATCTTTTTGGGCAGCAACTACCAGTCCGTTTTGAAAAATGACAAAGCCTTCGCTTCGTCCATTGTTCAAAATCAGCTTTCCTGTGATTTTCTGCTGAGTGAGCAACTGAAACACATCAGCAAGAATAAACTCCCGCAGGGTGCCGCTTAATACCAACAGTTCCTCCTTTTATGCAGATTTTTGCATCTTAAAATACTCTCGGAAAAACCGTACAATTTTCACGCCTCCACTGTAGAGAAATAAAAAGTTATATGCAAAAAGGATGACCAACAGGAAGTACAATACTTTTGCCGATGAAATGTGATTGTTGAACAAAAGAGCTGCATAAGAAGCATACACGAAACTTGTTATCAGTAAAAAGAGTATAACAAGGAAAAAAGGCTTCTGACCATCAAGCATACTCCCGGAACCCGGGAATACAATCTCCAGAATCTCTTTCTTAATCATTGCTGCAAGATGGAATCTGTTGGAGATGGTGTGCTGCTTTTTTACCAGTTTATTCTCATTTCTGATAAATCTGGTTTTCTCAAAGCAGGAGTTGCATAACAGGCCCGATTTGCATTTACGGCAGATTATCCTGCCACAATACTTGCATTCGAAAAATCTCCTCACTTTACTGTGGCTTGCTTCTCTGCTGTGGATTATGAAAAGGAAAATAAACAAAATTATGGAAACAATAATTGAAACCAGAGGAGATAATCCAAGAAACTGTGTTCCCCAGAGAGTCCCTGCATCACTCCAGCTGCCGGTGTAGAAGGGGAAGATGCTGGTCCAGAAATAAATGGCAGGGTAATCTGAAAACATAACCTGACGCAAAGCAGGCCAGTTTGTCGAAAAATAAGTGTCGTTTTTGTGGACAAAAGAATTGACCCGTATCGGATCCCTCTCTGCAGCGTCATTTAGCATTTCAGTGCCGGTGATGGTTTCCATTTTTCTAAGATAGCACTGGGCCAGATTGAACCTGGCGCTCACAATTCCCTTGTCTTGCTCGACAACCCTTTTAAAGTATGTCTTAGCCTTATCCAGGTCTCCCTCAAGGTAGGAAAGATTTCCGGCAGATATCAGAACAACCGGATCGTCCTGACGTAAAGCAGTGCTTTTCTGAATATTTTGCCTGGCTGAAGAGTAATCATTTCTCTTTACTTCATAAATTGCTGCGCTCAGGGGAGAAAGAAAATCTGTTGGATTTTCACTGCTTCTGCGGATTACCTCTTTATAAATTGCATCGGAGTACCCTTCATTTACCGCTTTCGAGAGCATCTGTACACTGCTTTCCGGGTTCAGTGCCTCGCTGAACATGCTTTGAAGATAAGTATCAACAGGAGCAAGAATCAGAAAAATGAGTGCTACAGCCAGCAGAACTCTTTCCTTAATGTTAAGAAAGTGCCATATAAGGTATGCCGATACCCACAGGAAAGGCAGGATTCCAAAGGAGGAGAGCGAGATGACACATGCAGAAGCAAGGATAGTCCTCAGGGTCAGTGACACGCTGGTGGGGAAGAGATCCGCGATATTATGAAGTGAGAAAGGAAAGTATTTTATAATCAATGTTATAAAAACTGAGAGTATAAAAAACAGAACTACACATCTTAACCAGTTATAACCAGTGCTGAAAAGCTCAATCTGCTCAGTCCATGAATTTCTGAGTGTGTAGAGAAAACCACCAAGTTCCTCTTTTAAACCATTTATGGAAAATGGGAAATAAAGGAGGATCCCGCGAAGATATGGAGCCCCGTCCAAAGGATCAAACCGTTTTGCCCATTCATAATATTTCAGAGCTTTAAAGGTATTTTTTTCCTTTTCCGCAAGAATCCCGTAATTGAGCAACAGACTGGAGATTATCCTTGAGGAGCGTGCGCCGGATTCAAACAGTTGTCTCTCAAGCTGCACGATACTTTTTTCAGCCCACACATCCTGTTTATATCTGATAAACTCTACAAAAAGCACCCAGGTTGTTCCGGGGTCCTTTTGTGCAATAGACAGGGCACGATTAAAAGAGTATTCTTTTAATCCGGCAACTGTATCAAGAGTTGAAATACCCTTTAACAGGTTGAACCAGGGATTGTTATATGCGGGTGAGGAGTCCAGAAGGCCTGATAACCTGATTTTACTCTGCTCATCATCGATACTTCTGCGGCTGTTCTCTGAAATGACTCCCATTGCCGAGAAATATGAATCTCTCTCCTGTATAGCTGAATTGATCTGGTCGGTCCAGAATAGATTCAGAGGAGAAGCGGTTGCTGCTGTAATGAAAGAGAAAAAAAAGAGAAATTTTAGACCAGAAAGGCGCACGGACATTCTCTCGGCTACTGAACTATAATCACCACACCAGGCTGTGTGAAATCAAAAATAAAAAATAACTATTTGCAGCAATGAACCGAAAGCAGGGTGAACAGGGCAGCAGCACCGTTCCTGGGATGGCGCTGCTTCGCTTTAGCTATTTTTCCAGTTTGTTTACTATTCTGGAAAGAGTAGATTTCTTATTAGCTGCTTTATTTATATGAATCAGGCCGCTTTTGACACTTTTATCCAGAACTGAAACGGCATTTTTCAGGGCCTCCTGAGCGCTTTTCTTGTCCTTGGAGTGTAAAACTTTATTAACAGCAGTTTTAATACGCGACCGTCCCTGACGATTTACCTGATTCTCTACTACGTTTTTGCGGGCACGCTTCTCTACAGACTTATGTCGCTGCATGAAAATCTCTCCTTAAAATTGTGAGTTAATCTCTTGGACAAAACACAAAAAATACTATTTTACTGTCAACAGGTCAATCTGATTGCCAAAACAGTTCTCTGGAATGTAATTAATTTACTTTATCTAATAATTGTAACTTAACTGAAACGGCGCCTTTTTCTGGAAAAACCTTGTTACATGATGGCCAATATCTTATTATTACATATTACTTATATAATTTCTAAATTTAAGTAATCAGACCATTAAGGTGCGGGCGGGCCTATCCTTAAAATGAAGCGAACGGCTCTTCTACTGTTATCTTTTCTTCAACTTGCCTCTGCTGCACAATTGAGCATTGCTGTTTTTCCATTTAAAAATCAAACAGATTTGCCGCTTTATGACTGGATAGGATCTGCTTTCCCTGAAGCATTCTTCAATAAAATGGGCCAGAAGAGCGGTCTGCAGATATGGGATCCGCTCTATCTCTTTCAGGTTGATTCAACAGGATACGATTTAGACTCCGATAGTCTTATTACTGCGCACAGAAACAGATGGGGCTGGGATGTGCTTATTGGCGGCAGTTATCACATCAGAGATGACTCGGTTTTCCTCAGCTCCAGAATAATCTGGGCTACGGGTAAAGACGAACCGCTGAAAATGGATACCAGAATTTCCGCAGGGGTGAAAGATTTCCATGTTTACATACCAGATATGATTTTAAAGTGCGCTTCTCTATTGAAGATCAATCTCTCCAGGGAGGATTCTTCAAGAGTACTGGCAAGAAACAAGATCTCTGCACCTGCCTTTCAGACCTATCTTGCCGGGTATGGTTTTGAGATGAGAAAGAACTTTGATGC
>JAAYIG010000084.1 GCA_012523595.1 Fibrobacter sp. | reverse complement strand
GTTTTAGCCGGAGCAGCCTTTGCAGGCTCTACTTTAGCCGGTGCTGCTTTCGGAGCTTCAGCTTTAGCCGGAGCAGCCTTTGCAGGCTCCACTTTAGCCGGAGCTGCTTTCGGAGCTTCGGTTTTAGCCGGAGCAGCCTTTGCAGGCTCTACTTTAGCCGGTGCTGCTTTCGGAGCTTCAGCTTTAGCCGGAGCAGTCTTTGCAGGCTCCACTTTAGCCGGTGCTGCTTTCGGAGCTTCAGTTTTAGCCGGAGCAGCCTTTGCAGGCTCCACTTTAGCCGGCGAGGCTTTTGAAGCTTCAGTTTTTGCCGGAGTGGCTTTTGCAGCTTCTGCTTTTGCAGGTTCAGCATTATCAGGTTTCTGCTGTGAATAGGTGTTGGCAGCTAAAAGAATCGCTACCATTAAAAATGTCAGGAAATGCATAAATCCTCCTGATTGGAATTTGATGTTAATATCTTTTCAGGCTTCAAAGACCTGCGTTATTCGAGAGTTAAAATAGACGAAAAAGGTCTTAAATCCGAAGATGCAGATTATACTGACCTGAATCGATGTCCGGGAAAAGAGAAGGAGTATCTATCGTTAAACCATTGCTGATGTTTAGTGGCTCACAATTATAAAAGGACTCAGGGAAAAGGGTTATCAGGTCAAGGATTTTTCCAATCTCCTTTAGTGGATCTGATCCATTTGCTTTGTGGACATGCGGTCTGTAATGGATATGTGAGATACAGGCATCTTCTGATATGTTTTTTTGAACACAGGTCGGGTTAAGGAGCATGTACATCTCATATTTGACCACATTTAATACGGTCAGGAAAACAAAAACGCCAAGGAAAGCATTTTTTATATAGAAAATTTTACCCACCAATCTCAATCCCCCTGAACTGCAGATCAAAAAATAATAAGTTACAACTGATTATGCCACATATCGTACTGTTGTGGAGATAGTTGTTGAAAACCTCAACTCAGATCTGATAAATATAACTAAAGAATATATTTAATTTACCTTAAGCAGAGGTCAAATTCTCTCTTATTGGAACAGAAGGAGGGCTGGAGTCCAGAGCAATTCCATGAGAACTCACTTATTGATTTCTTTCATGAGGTGCTCCTTCAAATCACCTTTTTTCTTACTCAGTTTTATCACTGAATCCATAAAACTCTTGAGGTTTTCACCTTCTTTTATATAAAGCTCCTGATACAATTTTAAATCGTTTGTATAGGTCATCCGTATGGCAAGATAAGCATTATTTATATTGATTTTACTGAGCCGGCTGTAGCTTCCGGTTTTGAAAAACCGGTTGTATTCTGTAGAGACTTTTTCCTTGAAATCAGCTATTATTTCTTCTTTCCTGTTGAGCTTCTCCTCTCTGTTGATTCCGCTCTGATACATACTTTTCAGCTCATTGTAAAGCCCTCTCAGTAAGCCCAGATATGTTTCTCTATCCTGTTCAGCAAGAACCGCACTGCGGTAAATATCAGAATCGGTTCCGTATTTTTGCCTGATAAAATTCATGGCACCTGTATTTCCCACAAAGGTAGCGAGTTCCTCACTGAACTGTACCTGGTTTTTAACATACACTGTTGCGTGTGTCTGTTCGTGAATAATAAACGAGGCAATTCCAAAGACGGAGAAATCTTTCATGAAGCTGTAAAGCGGGTCCTTGAAAATTCCAAGAGTACTGAATCCATCGACTTCATCTACATTGACATCGTAGCCTTTTCCTTTCAGTTTCTCAGCTTCTTTTAAAGCATCTTCCTTTTCAAAATAGCCCTTCAGCGGAAAACAGCCGAAAAAGGGATAACACCACTTGTACTGTTTGAAACTGACATCCTCCGCCGCTGAAACGACATCCACCAGATAGTCCTTATCGATCTTGACATAAGTAGTGTAGTTTCTGTTCTTTTTCAGCCCAATGCTGTCAGTGGCGTATGCCCCTATCTCCTGCACCAGATCCAGAAACTCCCTTGTTGGCTCAGGAGTTTCCGGATCATTTAAAACCTTATCGATTTTCTGTGCCCTGAAATTATATCGAAGGATGTAAGTGCCCTGCTTTATGAGATAACAGCCGTTAAAAAGCAGAAGACTCAGGCAGATAGCAACTATTGATAAAATTCTGGATTTCATCGATGATTTAAAAAGATGTTCATTTGATAAAATGATAACACGTGCAGGAAAATTAACTCCTGCCATTGTATACCAGTGCAGTTTAATGGAATATTCAAGAGGAGCCCGGCTCTTAAGAGCCGGAGATTACTTTATGATAAAGAAATTAAAAACCTTTCTCGATTTGCCTGTACTTGCAACTGCGTGATACGATCCTGAGGGAAATGATTTCAGGTTTATAAAGCCCTCTCCATTGATTACTTTCCTCGATATGGTTCTTCCTCTTATGTCAATAATTGATACGGAAGCTTTTTCTCTTGCAGTTATGGAGATCTTTTTCCCGGCCAGTTTTATCTGTACCGGGGAAACAGAGGCTCTCTGCACAGGCGGCATCACTGCCATAACCGGGCGTTCAATGACATAGGAAAGAGTTGCTGCTGCCAGAAGATACCAGGCATTGTGGGGGAGCCATTGTTCTATCCATCTCCAGTCATCCGATGTCCCTCCAAAGGGCATAAAAGAGATATCAGTTTCACCTGTATCGCTGCTTGTGATACCATTGCATATCCCTCCCTTGACATTAGGAAAGGCGTATCCGGGTTTGCCGGGGTAGTCCGGGTAGTTTGTATACCCATAGCCATACATCATGCAGATATCAAAAGGATTTTTCCCCAGAATCCAGTCGAACTGTGATGCTGCCAGATGAGATACATCATTGTTCCCGTATTGGAATGAGGGGTTAAGTGTGATTTCTGCAGATAGCAGTGCTGCGCTCATAGATGCTATTCTTGCGTTTTCTCCCT
Organism: Fibrobacter sp.; assembly: GCA_012523595.1. Classification (NCBI taxonomy): domain Bacteria; kingdom Pseudomonadati; phylum Fibrobacterota; class Fibrobacteria; order Fibrobacterales; family Fibrobacteraceae; genus Fibrobacter; species Fibrobacter sp. The sequence continues at coordinate 8,617 of JAAYIG010000084.1, read as the reverse complement.
GCCACCAGTAGCCGGTTTCGTTGGTGTGCGGCTGAAAAAAGCTGACTCTCAGTTCAACCGGTTTCTGATCGGTATCTGTTTCCTGCTCTTCAAGAACGCCTTTAACCTGAAACTCGTAAAGAGAAACGCCGGCATACTGAAGAGATCTTTTTGTGGCATGCACTCTTATGTGTCTGGCTGAAACCGCAGGGGAAATGGTAAACATATCTGTACCTCCATCACCTGCCGGTTCAGTGATTATGCTGTTCCACGATGATCCATCCATGGAGATATCGATTGTATATTGTGTGCCGTAAGCAGCTTCCCAGATAAGAGTCACCTCTTCGATCTTGTAGATATTTCCAAGATCTGCAGCCAGCCATTCATCGCAGGTAAGCTCTGGATTATTGTAAAGCGTGCTTCCCCATCGGGTATTAAGACTTCCGTCAACCGCATCTGTTACAGGATGCCCGGCTTCGGTTGAGGATGCGGTGAGTGTTTTTCCGGCTGCGAGATTGCCTCCCTGATTGTTCACTGAACCGGCAGATGTGTCAAATGGAGTCCAGGTCAGGCGCATGTACCTGAAAGGATTTGTTTCCAGCGGGTTAAGAGAGAGCTGTCTCTCTTTCCACTGGGAAAGAAGAGTAATAATTTGTTGTCTGTAAAGATCGTCGACAGAGAGGTAATTCAGAAGAGCGATAATGGGCAGTCCCTCATCAGAGGCATGGTAGAAGGGTCTGCGCCTGTTGTTGTCTGAGAAGAAAAATCCCTGCGGATCGAACCTGCCGATAAGTGTTTCTGCCCTCAGACGGGCATCGGCAAGATACTCCAGGTCAGCAGTTGCCCTGAAAAGCTCAACAGTAGCCATCAATGCGCAGTAGTCATCAATTATGTTTTCCTGCCGGTTATCACAGTATTTGGTGTTCTCTGTTTTAAGATGAGCATACCCTTTGATGGCTCCCTGAAGATATGCTGAAGATGAAAAATCACCTGAAATCCCCATAGCTGCGGCTTTTGCAAGAGCGGCGATTGCCATCCCGCCTCCTTCCCTGAATGCCGACTGGTACTGAGCCAGCTTGTGGCCGCTCTGGAGGTACTCAGGGGTGATGGTTTTATCAAAGTCCCAGGCACAGATCTCCCTTTTCAGACCACCGTTTTCAGCTTCGTCCCAGCCCCACCTGTCAAAGATGATCTGGTAGAAATAGCCCTCACTGTCGAGAATTCTCATAAGGTAATCTGCGCCGTAAGCGGCCTCCTGAAGAATTTTGGCGTTTAACTGTTTGAGGTTTGTTGAATCGAGTTCCCAGGCCCTCAGAAGCGAATAGATGACCATGGGAATCTGCTGAGGGTTCATGTAATTTGCAAATGATAAATGGGAGAGGTATTTACCCTGATCCCCTGTAGCATCGCACCATCCTCCATGCACATCGTAACTGCCTCCCTGCATAAATTTTGGGATGGAGTTGTCCGGAAGATTGCAGCGCATGCCATTAAAGAATGTGACCTGATCAGCGGCTGTTTTTTTGAACAGGAAATTTTTACCAACCTCAAATGTCTCGGATTCCTCATTTCCTGATTTTATGAGAAAAGCGCCTTCTGTGTTCAGGGATGAGAAGTCGCACACTGCAAAGTACCGTCCCTTCCATCCACTTACCTCCAGAGCAGAAGATACGGAACCGGTATACACTACAGTACCGGTGCTTGTCTCGACTGTGAAAGAAGAAGGGAAGGTGGGCGAGGAGTTTTCGAGGATGGCGGTTTTAGGGCCGTTAAGCTCGTATCCCAACTGGTTAATATGTATGGCTGCAGAGAGAGGAAGAGAGAGGATGAAAAGAAGGTAAATGTTTCTTGATTTTCTCACGATAAACCCCGCCTAAATGATAAGATGTCGCATTATGTAAATCTTTCTATATTTTGTGATCAAAAAAGGGTGAAAGGCTCAATTTTTCCTCCCTTCTTCTGCCATTAAGGCACTTTTATTGCAATAACTTAAGAAATGGAGGGAGAGAGGGATGAAAAAGATTGCTTTAATGCTTTTATTTATCGTTTCTGTCGTTTTTTCTCAGGATAGCATTCCATTTCTGGAAGCAGGGGTAATTCTTGGGGAACCCAGTGGACTCAGTGCCAAATACTGGTTTAATGCAAACAACGCTGTAAGTGCGGCAGCCGGATTTTCTTTCACAGATCTTACAGTGGATATTTCTGTGGACTACCACTATCATTACTTCTGGCCTAATATCGATCAGGGGCAGCTTCCTGTGTTTTTCGGGCTGGGTGCCACACTGCAGATTGCCGATGTCTCTTTCCTGGGGGCCAGGCTTCCCCTTGGGGTAGAATACCTTTTTGAAGGACCTTCACTGAGTGCCTTTGTAGAGATTGTTCCAGAACTTTCTATCTTCCCGGAGACACGATGGACCATGGCAGGAGGAATCGGGTTGCGTTTTGTCTTCTACAACCGACCTTTTTAAGATGAAGAATTGTTGTGCTCACTGAACGAAGCTGAAGTGAGCCTGGTGAGAAAAATCAACATCTTACTACTCTGATATTCCAATAGCCAAACGAGTTTGGCAGCAAAAATAACCCACTCACTATAACAATTAATAGACTTTCCACCTCTTTTTAATCTCTGTGCCATTCTATCTTCTGATTCCCGATTTATATTGATCGCCAGACCAGTATTTTCAGGTAAATCATTCTCTTAATGAGGAGAATCAAAGTTGGAACCGGTGTCTGTTGCCATACGATTGAATACCATCGGGTTTCTTCAAAACCAGGAGAAAAGAGCGTCGATTGCCACCCCATGTACAGATTTTGCCCTGATCAGTTCAGAGAGTAGAAAAGAGGTTTTCAGAGGTAAGGTCTCATCACCACGGCTGAATCATGATACCGGAGAGGAGATATACTGTGCAGATTTTTCCGAAGTTACTACACCCGGCGGGTATTATCTATATGCAGATGGCGTGGGCAGATCGGCACCCTTCAAAATCGGAGACGACATCTACAGGGAACCTTATCGCCTCGCCATGCAGGCGATGTATCTTTGGCGCTGCGGCACATCTGTTTCGGTTCTTCATAATGGTGTCAGATTCAGCCACGATGCCTGCCATCTGGATGATGCACTGCTTGATTATTGCGGCAGGCCCGGTTTAAAAGAAAATGCTGTGGGTGGATGGCATGATGCCGGAGATTACAACAAGTATGTTGTAAATGCGGGGATTACACTGGGGCTTTTGATAAAAGCCTGGGAGCATTTCCGCCTTAAAATAGAGCATATCGATCATCTGCCTGATTCCGACAGAAGTCTTCCGCCGTTTCTTCAGGAAATCAAATGGGAGCTGGGCTGGCTCTTCACGATGCAGTTCGGAGATGGATCTGTTTCTCATAAGGTAAGTGCTGTAAGGTTTTGTCCGTTTATAATGCCGGAAAGGGAGAATGCCCGGAGATACTTTACGGGGTGGGGAAGTACCGCTACTGCGGATTTTACTGCAATAATGGCTGCTGCATCGAGAATTTTCAAACCTTTTGATGCTGCCTATTCACGGAAGTGCCTTGATGCGGCTGAAAGAAGTTATGGTTTTCTTCAGGAGAATCCTGAGGAGCACCAGCCGGACCTTGCAGGTTTTTTTACGGGAGGATACTTAACTTCCGATACCGATGCCAGGCTGTGGGCTGCTTCTGAGCTGTGGGAGACAACAGGAGAGAGTATCTACCTGGCTGATTTTCAGAGACGCGCTGCAGAGATGAATCCCAAAATTGACTATGATTTTAACTGGAAGAATGTAGGAAATCTGGCCATGGACACCTTTCTTTTCTCAAAAAGAGGGGGTAAAGACCGGGGACTTGAAAAGGAGACTGAATCCTCTTTTATTTCCGTTGCGGACCGGATGGTTGACATCAGAAATGAGCATGGCTATGGGCGGCCTCTTGGAGACAGCTATTGCTGGGGAGGTAACAGTAATCTTCTCGATCAGGTTCTGGTGTTAAATGCCGCCTTCAGGCTCACCAACGATGAGAAATATGTAAACACATCCCTTGACGCTCTGGGATTTGTCTTCGGAAGGAACTTTTTCTGCCGCTCATTTGTTACATCGCTTGGATTCAACCCACCGATGCATCCGCATGACCGGCGCAGTGGAGCCGATGGGGTAGTGGAACCCTGGCCCGGATACCTGGTAGGGGGACCCGCTAATAGCGCCCTTGATTATGAGGATGTTGAGGCAAACTGCCGTGTAAATGAGATAGCTATCAATTGGAATGCGGCTCTTATATATGCGCTTGCCGCTTTTGTGTGAAATTCTGTCAGGGGACGGAATCGGTTATTTCGCTGCCGAAATCGCACATCCTATCGCACCTGCTATCTGGGAATAGGGCGAGTGAAGGATTTCGGTCTGCAGGCATTGACTGAGGAGTTCAACAAGCGCGGCGTTTTTTGCTCCTCCTCCGGTAACAGCGGTGGGGCCGGTTGCCTCTACCCGTCTGTACATCGGTTTTATGCGATTGACAACACTCCAATGGAGAGCACGCGAGATATCCTCTGGTGAACACCCGCGGTTTATCAATCCAATAATCTCGGATTCTGCAAAAACAGTACACAAAGAACTTATCTTTATGCCGTCTTTGCCCTTTAATGCAGCGGAACTGAACTCTTCCAGAGAACAGTTAAATTTACCTGCCGCAACCTCAAGGAATTTTCCTGTTCCTGCCGCACAGCGATCATTCATCTCAAAGCGGCTTACTCTCCCGTTATTATCAAGTGCTATCGCCTTTACATCCTGACCGCCTATATCGATAATCGAACGGCATGAGGGAAAAAGTAACCTGGCGCCTGAAGCATGAGCCTTGATTTCTGAAACAGTCGGAATCTTCCGCTCAAATTCGATCATATCTCTGCCGTAGCCTGTTGCAACGACAGGAACATCCGCTCCCAGATTATCAAGCAACGCCTTTGAGGCTGAGAGTGGCTGGGAAGTGGACGGCACCACTTCCCAATTGACAATTTTACCGTCGTCTAAGATGACAAACTTTATTGTTGAAGAGCCGACGTCGATTCCTGCGGAGAGGGGCATTTTGCGATCCTTTCAATAAATGCCTGAAGTCTGGTCTTTAACTGACCAACATCTTCCTGTGAATAATCGGTTTCTATACGGGTTGCGGGAATGCCGCTTTTTTCCAGTTCTTTTTCGATACCGATGGCTTCGACTGCATAAGGAGAACAGAACTGAATTCCATATAAAACCACTCCGTCTGCATTATATTTCCGGTACATTTCTTTTATATGAGTCAACCGGTCCTGGTTTGGAGAGAAAATCGCACAGTCAATCTGGAAATACCGATCTACAATTGCATCAACTAATGAATCAAGAGTATCACCTGTGCTTTCAACAAGGTTTCTTGTTCCCCGTTCTCCGACACATGATTCCTCGGCAACAATCACTCCGCCGGTAGTTTCTATTATGGCCGGAATTTTCCAGTTAGGAACAGCCATCGGACAACCGGAGAAAAGAATTCTTGGTGTGCCGGCAGGGAAGGAGCCTTTACCCTCAGATACCCGTCTTTCAAGCTCATCGCAGAGTTCGTTTATCTGCTGGGTAAACCGGATCGGATCCTCATAGAAAAAAATCTGGTTGATTAAAAGGCTGTCAAGACCGGAAACCGGAACAGGATTGTTTATCCTTGCTTTTGATAATCTGTATACCGCCTGCCTTTTCGCATTGACAATTTCAATTCCTTTACGCAGGGATTCCACAGTAATACTGTTTCCGGTCAACTCCTGGATCTGAGAGATGAATTTCAGGTACTCTTTCTTCAGTAAGGCCTTGCCATCCTGAGTCTTTACCTGCGGCATGTCCATGACATACATCTTTTTCACCAGATTACCGAAGACTTCCCAGGCTTTTTTCTTCCCATCGCAGGTGTTTTCACCCACAATCAGATCACTTGCTTCCAGATATGGACAGACACCGCCAAGTTTAAAGCCGAAGGTTGATTTGATAAGTGCACAGAGATTTTTCGGCAGTATCTTTTCCACCTCTTCTGTGGCGAAATCCGCACCGGCACAGAGTCCAACCATGATACCATTGGCTGCGATAACTATCTCCTCAGGAACAAATGTGCAATAGGTCCCAATTACCTTTCGTCCCTGCTTTTTTGCCTCAACCAGTTCCTGAATTCTGGCACCGTGAACTTCTGACATTACAAAATCAAGGTATGAGGTTTTTTCGGGGCGATTTTTCTGGGAAACAAATATCTCGGCATAGACTTTTCCCAGGACTTCCATCAGTGCGTCATGGTTTTCAAGGTTGAGCCCGAGCTCCTTCCACATTTGCCTGTAGTCAACAGTCATAAAAGAACCCTTTCTGAAGTGGTGAAGTTATTATGGGAAATGCTAAGAAACAGCAGTGAATTTATCTGACCAACTGGATATTTGCAATGAAAAGAGGTCTTTATTACAAAGAAAAGGAGTGAGAGAAGAAACGGCAGGGAGATAGTAAAGATCATAGTCGTTTTAACCTGTATGCGCATCGATATTACCGGACCGGTCTTATCAGCGTAACGTGAGTTTCAGGTGTTCTCCTTGATGATATTGATCTTGATATGAGAATTAATAATGGTAAATTTTGTTTTCTTGTATGGAAAATATACTTGCTGGAATTTTCAGAATACAACATTATGAGTGCCTGGTCAGTAAGTATGAAGGTGGATTCATTCTGACTTGCTGGAATAGGGCAATTTATATTAGTTGTTGAGACAGTTTTTTTTGAGGATTGGAAGGGTGGGGGAGAATTACCTCGGAGATGAAAAAGTGGTTTAAGCTGCTGAATTACAAACTCACCTCAGAGATGAAATATCCTTTTCTGCAGGATTATGTTCTGGTTTCAGATCTTGCTGCTTTTTTTTATGTCTTTGCTAAACCTATAAATTGAGCGAACGAAGAATCAAAGTCCTCTTAAAAAACAATACCCGTATCTGAACTCTTAACAATAATGTTGAAATAACTGGTAAGAAATGACCCGTTTGTATAATAGCCAAACCCGGTAGAACCTTTTACAGTATCCTGGGATATGCTTAGAAACAGTTCTCCGTCACCTTCAACTTCGGGTACAAAACTGAGTGTTATACTGTCAAATCTTTGCAAATTATAAGCAGATACACTCTGTCTTTTATCAATGGCAACAGAAATGGTAATGGTATCTATTACACCGGATGTTTCATTAGTTAACTTTATGGATAATTCCTGATTACTGCCACAGTCAGCTATCAACAGTATGAGAAGAATGTAAAAACTGAGAAACTTGCATTTATGCATCGAAAGCTTCCGTCTGATAGTGATACATTACTCCTTAGTGATTGCTTTACGGTTCTCATCGAATAAGCCGAAAAGAATACTCTCTCCGTTCTTTCCTACTTTAATTCCACCGTATCTTGCTTCTGCATACAATTTTGAATCACCCTCCTGGAAAAAGAATGACTCAGAACCAATGCTGATATTCCATTTGTGGCAGAAATATCTGATTATTTTTTCATTTTCAAATAGAGGATGCTTGTCTTTTTGAAAACGGATACATCTGGCTACATTGAGACTGTCAGTCGTGAAGACCATATAACCACGGGGTGGAATGTCGTATGTACTGGTTCCAAGGGTGGTTCTGTAATTAAGAGTCATATAATCGCCTTGCATAATTGACCTGGGATCCATAGGCGCTAATTCGAAAAGGACAGCTTCACCGTTTTTAAGCAATTTTTCTCGATTAGCAACAGAAAGTCCAATTGTGATCAGTGTTATGATCAATGAAAGAACAAGAATCAACTTTCTTATTTCCATGATATTGACACTCTCTTTTTTAATATCGTAAATACTATGTAAATTCCCAAAAACAGAATACCGGTTGAAATTAAAATCAGTGACTTGACTAAAAGAGTTTGCTGCAATGAGTAATAGAAAGAAATGAGAAACGTCGCCAGAAATACGATCCCTATAGTGAGTAACATCCGGTTACTTTTTGAGAATCCAAGGGTAACTACCAGTACAGAAGTAATAATCCCGGGAGCTTGAATGGTCGGGGAAAAAATGAGTGCAATCCCTGCAATTATAAGCAGGAAAAGCCTCTTACTTATTCTGAGATCCTGATAGAGCGATTTATATAAAAGAAAAATTAATGAGAAAAAAGAAAAAAGAGTAGTAATATACCAATGGTAGATGTTTACTTCGAAAAACTTGTTGTTGATAGAAAGAATCAATATTAAAAGCAACCCCAGAACCGTTCCGTATGCGGTTGGAATATAAAAATACGGGTGATTTTTAAAACGGATTTGCAGAGGTAATTCATAGATCCAGAGCAGTACTGTTGCCACCGCCAATCCTCCAATCAAGAGATTGGTTGCTTCAAAAACTGGACTATTCCAAATAATTCCCAGCATACAGAATGGTATCAGTATTACAGATAAAAATTTATGAGTATAACTTTGAGCGAACAGGTAAATCAATAATTCTATGATTATGCCAACATAGCAAACTGTTTTAAAATCTTCCGCATTAGTTCCTATACCGGCAGCAAGTAAAATTTGTCCCAGAATCGACAGGGAGAGACTAAGAGATTCAAAAAGGTGGTTCTCTTTGTTTGAATATGAGAGAGCTACG
>JAAYIG010000083.1 GCA_012523595.1 Fibrobacter sp. | reverse complement strand
GGGAATGCTTCTCAAGCTGTTCAAACCCGGTTATAACAACTCTCCCATTGTCAATTTTAAGTACACCTTTTTTCCGAAGGCGTTCAATGGCTTCCGATACATCCGAAAGCGGTATATTAAGTAAATCCTTTATTTCGTTTTCAAGCATCTTCTGGTTTATACTTACTTCCTCATCTCCGCTGTAAGTTCCTGATGAATGGCAGATTAGTAAAACCATAGTTGCCACATGGTTCAGACGATCGCCATCTATTGACCTGCAGATCTTAGTCCCAACCTCCCGGAGACGCTGTACAAGAATGTAGGCAACTTTCCTGAAATACTCTGGAACTCTGGCAAGAATAGACTGGAAATCGGTTGCGGGAATTACAATGGCTTCGGTCTGCTCTATCGCGATTCCGGAAGTGCTTCTGGTACCTCCATATATGGGAGCGATAGTACCAATAGCCGCTCCCGGACCGGCAGTACCCAACTCGATCCTGGTGCTACCTTCAGTTTTGTAAATCAGAACAGATCCGCTTTTTATTATGAATAAATCTCTGGAGGACTCATTCTGCTTATAAATGTGCTGTCCCCTGGCAAACTGGACAGTTGTCCACCTCTCCCCGGCATTTTGCACCGCAGCCATTTACAAATTACCTAGTTTGCCGGAGTACTTTTGCCCGATACAATCCAGGCATCATTGTACCCGATCTTTTTCAGTTTTCTCAGATTGCTCTCAGCTTCTGTTTTCTGAATAAAGTCACCGGCAAACAACTTGTAATAAGGAGCTTCGTAGGCAATAAAAACAGGAAGATTTGTTTTTTCCTCCGCCACTTTTTTCTGCTCCCGCAGAGCTTCAATCTGGCTTGAGGCAAACAGTTGTATCCTGTACTTCAATGTCGCGGGACTCTGATCCTGGGGAGCCTGATTGAAAGTACTTTTAAAGTCGGTACCTGCAAGCCTTATCTCCTTACCCCGATTCAGTGTATCAAGAAAAGTTAACTGAACGTCTTTTTTGGGTTCGGTCCTTACCGGGCTTTTTTGTTCACTTTCTGTGCCGGCTGGTTTTTCCTGAGTCCGTGCTTTACGTGAAATGAAATAAGGTGTACAGTTCAGACAGAATGCAATCAACGATATTACAATTACTCTCTTTCTCATTTTCAAGAAAACTCCAGCCCTTATCTAGATTGCCCTGTTCATTCCAGTAGAGTATTTTTTTTCAATATACATTCAAAAACCTAAGTTTAATAATAAATCGCTCAACATAAGGAGTCAAGCATTCTCGATCGATTCCGCAGGTATGAACAGATAAATAGGAAGGAATCCTTCAGTTACTCCAGAAGTCGTTTAGGGAAAGGTCATCTCCTGAAAATCGGCTTTCTCATCTGCGTTACAGCAATCCTAACCTGGTATTCCCGCCAGGAATCTAATAACCCTTTCAGGCAACGAAGCAGTATAGAAATAATAAGCAGCACCGATGAGCTTGTTTTTGCCTTTAAAAGGCAGCTTCAATCAGAAAACAAGCTGACAATCGTAGCACCTTTTAACCTGCTTAACTCCGTGGATCTTATTGCGAACTCTACTTCCTGGAATCTTATATCGGCTACTCAGCCAGTGAACTCGTCATGCTGCAGTTCTCCGCCGGAAAAGTGGAACGTGCTTGATACCACTGCCGGAGCCAGCGTTGCCGTGCCCGCCGGATGGCCAGTGCCTGTTGCAACTCCCCGGGTACGTGTGGAAGACTGCTCGATTGAGTATACCGAACCATTCTCTGATGAGCGATCGTGTATAATGGTAAAATTCGGGGTGATGATGTGCCTGGTAATTGATGGTTCATGGTTTGACTGCTCCAGTTCAGAAATCACCCCTCTTAGAGAAAAATCTGAACTGATTGTTATTTACAATACAGATACAGAAAAAGCATCACGGCTCCGTAGCTGCTTCCGGCCCCGCTACATGCTTATATCTGGAAAATGCATAGGAATGGATATAAAATTTGGAAATGTAATCTGTACTGAAGAGAAGCGTTTGAAGACAACTTTCCGCGTTACGCCTCGAAATACCATTAAACATCAATCCAAAGCAGATAAAAGGAGTTGATTATTTATACAGGAAGAGGAAACGGCGGGTCATTTCTGTTGATCAACCCTGGCGTTAAAAGTATAATTACATTAATTCTGACCTGATCAAACGACCTTTCTATGGCAAAAAAACTTGGAGAATTGCTGGTTGAAGGCGGAGCAATCACAAAAGCTCAGTTGCTCAACGCGCTCAAATATCAGACTGCAAAAGGTGGAATGCTGGGTGAGGCACTTATTGCCACAGGTGTGATCCCGGATGAAAACCTTATTATCCATTTCCTGGAAAAACAGTTGAGTTCAGGCAAAGTCAGCCTTAAGCAACTGGAATTTGATCCCGGCTGCATTGAACTGATCCCCTATGACATGGCGCAGAGATATAACGTAATTGCGATTAACAGAATAAACCGTACTCTGACAGTCGCCCTGAGTGACCCTAAAAACATGTTTATGCTCGACGCTGTCAAGTTTTTAACCGGGTATAACATAAAACCGGTACTTGCGCCTGCCAAGGAGATACAGGAAGCAATCAATTTTCATTACCATTCAGAGCAGGAAGTCAGTACAATCCTGAATGATATTAAGAATGAAAATTTTGAGATACTCTCGGAAGAGAAAAACGATGAACCGGAAGACATCACAAACGAAGTCACTGAAGCGCCGGTAGTTAAGCTTGTAAATCATCTCATACTGGAAGCAGTCCGGAAAAGCGTCAGTGACATACATATAGAAACTTACAGCAATATCCTGCGGGTGCGCTACCGTATTGACGGCAAGTTGATAGAAATGACTCCTCTTCCTTACCGGCTTCGTTCTGCCGTGATCTCCCGAATAAAAATAATGGCAGATCTAAACATTTCAGAACGAAGACTTCCTCAGGATGGAAGAATCAAGATAAAAACAGGCCTGAAAACCATAGATATCCGCGTAAGTACCACTCCGACTATATTCGGGGAAAAAGTGGTGATGCGTATTCTTGATGCCTCAAACCTGATGCTCGATATGGAAAAGTTCGGGATCCCCCCGGCAGGGCTGAGAAGTTTGAGGGAAGCTCTGGCCGCACCTTACGGGATGATCCTTGTCACAGGACCAACCGGAAGCGGAAAAACAACTACTCTCTACTCGGCACTCAGCAATCTGAACAAACCGGATGTAAACATTATGACTGCCGAGGATCCGGTTGAATACAATATAGAAGGTATCAACCAGGTGAATGTCAATCAGAACATTGGGCTTACATTCGCTGCTGCCCTGAGGTCTTTTCTGAGACAGGACCCCGATATAATCATGGTCGGTGAAATCCGGGACCTGGAAACTGCTGAGATAGCTATTAAAGCCGCTTTGACAGGACACCTGGTATTGAGTACCCTGCACACTAACGATTCTGCCAGTTCTCTTACCAGACTCACAGATATGGGTATCGATCCGTTCCTGACCGCCTCGTCTGTCAGGCTGATCATTGCTCAGAGACTTATCAGAAAAATCTGCCCTCACTGTAAAGTGCAAACCGATCCGGGCAAATCAGAACTTCTCTCTTTTCTGAACCTCTCCTCAAAGGAACTCTCTGAACTCAAGCTCTACGAGGGTAAAGGATGTCCGCTGTGTAACAATACAGGTTACAGTGGCAGATGCGGTCTCTATGAGGTTCTTCCAGTTGATCTTGAGATTCAGGAGATGATCATCTCAAAAGCGCCACCATACAGCATTAAGGATAAAGCAGTTTCAAAAGGGATGGAAACTCTGCGGACGATAGCGCTTCAGAAGCTCAAAGCCGGACTGACCACTGTTGAGGAAGTGCTTGGAGCAACATCCTGAGCAGAATTGTCAATTGCGTGATTGAATATAAATTGAATATAAAACGATGAATCCGCCACTTTCATTTACACCTAAAAAATAGTAGTTTTAAATTATGGTATCGATGCACGAATTGCTTAAAAAGATGGCTGAGCGAAACGCTTCAGATCTGCATTTGACAACTGGTTCTCCTCCTCTTTTCCGGATCAATGGCAGACTTATACCCTCAGATGCTGAATCGCTTTCACCGGAACAGGTCCAGAAGCTTGTCTATAGCATAATGAATGAGGCACAGAAGAAGATATTCGAACAGAAAAAAGAGGTAGACTTTTCTTTCGGGGTTCAGAACCTTTCAAGGTACAGGGCCAATGTTTTTCTCCAGAGAGGATGCTGCACCTGTGCCATCAGGCAGATTCCATATACTATAAAACCACTCGCGGACCTGGGACTCCCGACTATTGTGGGTAAACTGACCGAAAGGCCAAACGGGTTGGTTCTTGTCACCGGGCCGACTGGGAGCGGAAAAAGCACTACTCTTGCCGCAATGGTTGATAAAATCAACAGTGAACGTGAAGGGCATATCCTTACTGTTGAGGACCCGATTGAGTTTATTCATAAGCACAAAAAATGTATTGTCAATCAGCGGGAAGTATCCCAGGATACCCAGAGTTTCGCCAGTGCACTCAGAGTCGCGCTTCGCCAGGACCCCGATGTCGTTCTCATAGGTGAGATGCGTGATCTCGAAACCATTCAAGCGGCTCTCAGCATAGCCGAAACCGGGCATTTGACTCTGGCCACACTCCATACGAATTCAGCGGCACAGACAATAAACCGCATTATCGATGTCTTCCCGGCTGACCAGAAAGCCACCATCAGAGCCCAGCTCTCAATGGTACTTGAAGGAATCATCAGCCAATCCCTTCTTCCGGCAACAACAGGAGGACGTGTTCTGGCGTGTGAAATTCTGATGGTTACTATGGCGGTGCGTGCGCTGATCAGGGATGACAAAGTGCATCAGCTCCAGGGTATTATCGAAATCGGCCAGAAGTATGGCATGCAAACTATGAATTCTGAGCTGCTAAGGCTCTACCAGAAGCGACTGATCAGTAAAAAAGATGCTCTGACCCGTAGTAATGACCCGGAACAATTAATCAGACTGATTGGTGATATATAGTCTCGGCACAGGAGTGAAATATGGCCCGGTTTTCATATATAGGCGTGACAACTGCCGGCAAGCAGGTAAAAGGTGAGATCAACGCGCAGAACAAAGAAGAAGTAATCAGTCTTCTTCGAAAAAAGAAATTGCGGCCGGTCTCCATTAAGAACCTTACCTTCGATATAGGACAGTTCTTAAGTCCGGGAGTGTCTCTCAAGGATGTGAGCCGGTTCACACGTCAATTCGCTGCAATGACCTCCGCCGGCCTCCCGCTTGTGAACTGTCTGGATATCCTGGCATCCCAGACAGAAAACAAAAAACTATCAGCTTCCATAAAACAGGTCTCTGGAGACATCCAGGGAGGGAGTACTCTGGCCGATGCTCTAGGCAAGCACCCCCAGGTTTTTAATTCTCTTTACTCTAATATGGTTGCTGCCGGCGAGGCTTCAGGAAATCTGGATACAGTACTGAGTCGCCTTGCAGATTATCAGGAAAAATCAGAAGCTTTGAGAAGAAAAATAAAAGGGGCAATGACTTATCCTGTCATTGTGCTAATAGTGGCTGTTTTAGCCACAGTCGCTATGCTTACCTTTGTTGTCCCTACATTCGCACAGATGTTTGTTGACATGGGTGGCTCCCTGCCACTACCAACCAAAATTGTCATGGATATTTCCAGTTTTCTCCAACGTTTTTTTCTCCTGATAATCGCAGCCATAGCAGGACTTGCCTTCCTGGTATCTTATTACTACAAGACCGAAAATGGAAGGTTGCGTCTGGATGGAATCAAACTGAAAATTCCAGTTTTTGGTGATCTTGAACGAAAAAGCTCAATAAGCCGGTTCGCCCAGACTCTCTCCACACTGCTCTCAAGCGGAGTAACAATCATAGATGCATTGTCAATTACGGCTAAAACCGCCGGCAACAAAGTACTTGAAAAAGGAATTATCAAGACACTTGAACGGATCACTGGCGGACTTACTATTGCAGAGCCACTGAAGGAAACCGGGGTTTTTCCTCCTATGGTTATTCACATGATATCTGTGGGAGAGAAAACCGGAGATCTTGCAGAGATGCTCAAAAAAATCGCCGAGTTCTATCAGGAAGAGGTCGATGCTGCAATCGATGCTCTGACATCGGTAATCGAGCCAATAATGATCATAGTCATGGGTGTAGTTATCGGAGGAATCCTGATTGCAATGTATCTGCCCATGTTCGATATGATCGGGACCATTAAATAGCATCAGGATTGAGTAGACGGGGCGTCTGAAGGATAGTATACTCTAAAGCGAGATAACGTTAAAGTTCTGAAAATTTCTACCGATACATAGAATAAGGAATGAAAGGCGGTGATGGGAAATGCGTATAAATGCAATTACCCAACCATTACAGGCAGAACTTAGAAAGGTCGAGAACGCAAAGAAGGCAGAGAAGGCCGGGAAGCCTCAAGTTGCCGACCGTTCAGAGTTTTCCTCTGGTGCTCAGCGTCTTAGCGAAACAAAGGCACAGTTCGAAACAATAGCTGCTAATCTCTCTGCTCAACCAGACATCAGAAGTGAGAAGATCGCTGAGGTGAAGGCAAAAATGGAGAGTGGCTACTACAATTCCGAGGAATTCATCGATAAGCTGGCAGAAAAACTGCTGGATGAATTCGGAATCAAGAACAACGAACGCTGAGTGTTGTACAATCTGGCAGGAAAAAAATAAAAAAGGGGTATTGCCCTCTTTTTATTGCTCCACCTCTGATTAGTCCCCTTTATACATTCTAAGGCGTTTACAGCGGGAACAATGCTTCAGCCGTTTGATCGCTTTTTCCTTTATCTGACGGACTCTTTCACGGGTCAGATTGAACCTCTGGCCGATCTCTTCCAGTGTGTGCGCAGTGTCCTCTCCTATTCCAAAATACAGCTTCACTACCTCTTTTTCCCTTTCGGACAGAGTATCCAGAGTTCGCTCTATCTCATTTTGAAGAGATATATCCATTATGCCATCATCGGGACTCTCCTGATTCTCATCCTGAAGGAGATCAATCAGCTTGGCATCCTCTCCCGATTGAATCGGTGCATCGAGGGACATGTGAGCATTACCGATTTTGATGGTTTCACAGACGTCATCTTCATCAAGAGATAGTTCATCGGCTATTTCGGAAATGTTGGGCAGGCGGCAGAGTTTCTGCTCAAGACGGCTCTGGGTTTTCCCGATCTTATGTATTGTTCCTACTCTGTTGAGAGGAAGTTTTATGATCCGGGACTGCTCGGCAAGAGCCTGAAGAATAGCCTGGCGAATCCACCACACCGCATAGGAAATGAATTTGAAATTCTTCTTCTCATCAAATCTTTTTGCTGCCCTGATAAGCCCCAGATTGCCTTCGTTGATAAGGTCGCTTAATGGCAAACCCTGGTTCTGGTAGTTTCTGGAAACGCTAACCACAAAGCGCAGATTAGCTTTAACCAGTTTCTCCAGAGCCTTTTTGTCACCCTCTCGAATGCGTACAGCCTGCTTTGCTTCTTCCTCAAGGCTCAGCGTTTTATGTTTGCTGATCTCTTTGAGGTAAAGAGCCAGAGAACTGTCATCAGATAAGAAACGGTTTGTTTCGCTCGTCACTGAAGGCATTTTTTATTTGCAGGTAATAATTTGAAGTGAAGAGTAATTTAAACGACCAGATAATATATAATTTGCGCTTAACTTCTCCAACTATAAGTAGAGCAATAATGTATTTTTAACAAACATGTTTCCTACAAGACACGAATTACTGGCAGAATTCAGCAACCCTGTTTTTACACCCCACAGTTCTTTTCCGGGCCTGAGGACCTTTAGTTTTCTTGAGAACTGGAAGAGCTCTCCGGTAGTTGAACTTCCCAGACTACGCATAGAAATCAAAGGTTTGGATTATCTTGAGTTTTCCGGAGCCGATGGTGGGGTTTTCGACTCACAAATCCGGTTCCAGCAGGATTGCTACAGACTGTGGTATCAGGTGGATGGCACAGGTATTCTCCAGAATGTCACCCGCAGCAGTTTCGGAACTGCCCGTCCGGGACTGCTGGGAGTAATGGAACGGGGGGAACGGCATACTTACCTGCACCAGAGAGGCAATTTTGAATGCTTTCAGGTCCTTTTCTCGCTTCTTCCATCTCAGCAGGCTAAATGCTACTGGAATGCCGAGGTAGAGGGAAAGGTGATCCTGGAGGAGAGGGAAAAGGCTTACTTCGAGAATCTTGTTTTTGACCTGCTGATGGTGATTTCCAAAGGTAAAGAGATTCTGGGGCTAGCATCAATTTCCAGGTTGCTTGAAATCCTGGTGGTGCTGTTTAAGAAGGGTTTGATGATAGTAGATGAGAGGCAGTTTCCCAAAAACAAAGTCAAGTATCTGGTGAACAAGGCCAGAAATTTTATGGACCTCCATTATTCCACTATTCAGCACCAGCAGAGCCTTGAAGAGGAATGTGGTGTAGATGTAAACTATCTGAATATAATTTTCAAAAAAGAAACCGGCATGACGTTGTATAATTACATGACCAGGGTCCGGATGGAGCACGCCAAGCATCTTTTGGAAACCACAGATGAGCCAGTTACAGATATAGCCTGCAAAGTTGGATACCCAAACGGCAACTCATTCTCACGTGCCTTCAAGAGGCAGGAAAAGTGCAGTCCACAAGAATTCCGCAGCCGTTTAAAGACCATGAAGCAGAAATAGTTCTTTTCATTTATAAACCGGAGTCAGTATGGATTTGATCGTAAGTAAATTCGGTGGCAGTTCAGTGGCTTCCAGTGAGAAGCTGATACAAATTGTCAAGATTCTGAGGATGAACCCGAACCGAAGATGTCTTGTTCTTTCCGCCCCGGGCAAGTCGCCCGAACACAGTACAAAGGTCACCGATTTTCTAATCAAAGCAACGGAAAAAGCCCTTAAATCCGAGGATTATTCCTCAATAGTCAGCGATCTGAAAAAACGCTTCATATCAATTTATCAGCCCTTAAAAGTGCCGGTTTCTAGAATTGAGGAAATCACAGCAGATCTGGACAGAAGACTTGCTTCAGACAAGAGTAACAGCAGACGTTTCCGTGATCTGGTAGTAGCGGCCGGTGAGGAGTTTAATTGCAGGCTGTTTGCTGAGTATCTGAATATTGATGGACTCGAAGCAGTCTACGCCTGTCCGAAAGAGTCTGGACTTATAGTAACGGATGTTTTCGGAGATGCTCAGCCGATGGCTGACACGTCATTGAGGTTGTCCACTTTAAAGAGTCTTTGTGCAGGGAAGATAGTTGTGTTTCCTGGATTCTTCGGTTACACCGAGAATGGGGATGTTGCCACATTCAGCAGAGGCGGATCTGACCTCACCGGGGCCATTCTGGCTGAGGCTCTGGATGCTATTGAATACGAGAACTGGACTGATGTAGACGGGATCTTCAGCGCTCATCCATTGCTGGTTCCTCAGCCGATACAGATTCCGGCACTTAGCTACAAGGAGATGCGTGAATTATCCTACATTGGATTCAATGTGCTTCATGAGGAGGCAGTCCGGCCTGTGATGCGAAAAAAGATTCCGATACGGCTGCGAAACACGAACAATGTCAAAAACCAGGGGACACTTATTGTAGCTGAACGGCTTCCAAGCGCACGGGATGTAGTAGGTGTGGCTTCAGGAGGGGGCTATTGCAGCTTTACATTACAGAAATTTCTGATGAACAGGGAGAGAGGGTTTGGAAGGAGACTTCTTTCGATTTTTGAGGATATGGGCCTCTCCTATGAGCACTGTCCTTCCGGAGTTGACAATATATCTGTAATTCTCGACCAGAGCCAGCTCAAACCGGAAGCCGCAAACAACATTATCAGGGCTATTGATCAGAAGCTCAGTCCTGATGAGATCCGCACGGAATTCGGAATATCTCTTGTCTCGGTTGTCGGAGAGGGTTTAATACACAAGATCGGAGTTCTGGCTCAGGCAGCCAAGGCGCTTTCCGCAGCCGATGTAAACATAAAGATGGTCAATCAGGGCAGCTCAGAGATAAGTATCATCTTTGGTATAGATTCCACAGATGAGAAAAAGGCTGTAAATGCCCTCTACGACGAATTCTTCCGTAAATAATTTCTGCTTTACAATCCACCGCGGAGGCCAGACTCTCCGCGGTTTCTTTTAGTTTGCGAATGCGTATTTAATTTATTGCATTAGTTCTCCCATAATATTATTTTACAATAAATAATGAGTCTCGGTCATTTCAGATTGACTTTCATCTTTAAGTATACCTTTGAAAATCCGTTCCAAAAATCTCCAAAACCTATGAAAGGAGTAGTTACAGATGGCAAGAATCAGCAAAGCCGAACTTATCAGGCTGCAGAAAAAATTCAAAACCGATGCACGAATTGGTGAAGAATTTGGTATTACAAGACAAGCAGTCCATCAGCTTCGCAAGAAATACGGTATCGAGTCCCGTACAGCAGGGAACCCTGAGAGAAACAGAGAAATGGTTTCAATGCGCGATTCAGGTCACAGTGTAGAAGCTATTGCAAAGAAATTCAAGCTCTCTATCCCTCAGACCTACAGAATCCTCAAGGAAACTGCCAGTTC
>JAAYIG010000082.1 GCA_012523595.1 Fibrobacter sp. | reverse complement strand
GCTGGGTTAGTTGAGGCTGCTCCGATAATGCCTCGGATAACGCCATCCCTCCCAATTGAACAAGTAACAACTGGCTCATCCTCTCATTTCCGTGTCTGGCTACCGCATGCGCTATCTCATGACCTAAAACTACCGCCAGACCAGTGGCATTTTCACACACCGGCAAAATCCCTGTCAGTACCGCAGTCTTACCTCCTGGCATAGCAAATGCATTAACCGAACTGTCCTTCACAAGATTAAATTCCCACCGAAATCCTTCCAGCACCTCCAGTTTGTTTTCTGCTCTGAAATACTGCTCGACTGCATGCTGAATTCTTTTTCCTACAGTAGCAACCATTTTTGCTTCCTCAGTTCCTCTGACTATCTGATTTTCATCAAGAAACTGCTGGTAAGACTGAAAACTCAAAGCCAGTAATTGAGATTGAGGTATAAGATTCAGTTGACGTCTTCCACTGACAGGTACCGGCGAGCACTGAATAAAGAGAAATAATCCGATAGAGGACAGGATTACTGCAGCTTTCATATAAACCCCTGATTTATATGAAATTGCGAAAGACATGCCATTGGGTGAAGGAAATTAGATGACAGAATAGAATGTGATAATGTCAAATCGGAAGAAAAATAGGAACAAATATCAAAACAATATCTAATCAGAAGTAATCTGGGAAAATATCTAAACGAAAGAATCAAAGCGAAAAGCAGTTAACACAATAATAGCAAATCACTATTATCCCATAGGACCCAGTTAAGATTGATAATAAGACTATGGGTAAGGTTCAGTACATTCAGAAGTACACTGGTGTCTGTTAGCAAAATCCCCCCGCTGGAAGCGCCCCCTTTATTAATGGGGAAGAGGGGCCGCCTGGGTTTTAACAAGAGATCGAAGCAACTCTGCAACACTCCATGCCTGAGCGATACAGCCACGAGGAGTAAAAGGATCCTGTGCATCGAAAATTTCACTTACAGAACCTATGCAGGCTTCCGACAGATGAGAATCAAAACTTTTAAGAAACTCACCTGCTTTTTTCTTCTGTTCCGGGTAAAGCTTAAGCCAGGCATCGATAAAAGGCCCAATCAGCCATGCCCACACTGTCCCCTGATGATAAGCAGCATCTCTGGCTCGAAGATCTCCAAAGTATTTTGGTCTGAAATGCGGATGCTCCTGCGAAAGAGTTCTCAATCCAAATGGGGTCAGAAGCTTTTCGGATACTACTTTTATAACCGCTTTCCATTTTGATTTGTCCAGGACAGGGAAATCCAGGGAGATGGCCAGAATCTGGTTCGGTCTGCAGGAACTGTCTGTCCCCAGATCTCCATCGATAACATCGTAGAGATAATTACACTCCTTATTCCAGAACCGTTCATTAAAGGAGTTATATACTTTTGCGGAAAGTTTTTCCAGCTCTGCTGCAAAAGAGTCTTCATTCTCCTCACTCAACCATTTTTCCAATAATTTCAAGGCATTATACCATAAAGCATTTATCTCCACCGCCTTCCCATTCCGGGGCGTAACTACCAAATCTTCTACCTTTGCATCCATCCAGGTTAACTGCAACCCCAACTGCCCCTGACTCAGCAAACCATCGGCAGGATCTGCACCGATACCAAAAAGGGTTCCTTTAACATGTGCATCTATGATCTCTTTCAGTTTATCCAGAAGAGAATTGAGGGTAAACCGGTCGTTAGTGTATTGTAAATAGCGATTCAGGGCATGAAAGAACCACAAAGTGGCATCGGCTGTGTTATATCTACCCTCCTTTTCTCCTTCCGGGAACAGGTTTGGAATAAGCCCTTCACGGATATAGCGGGCAAATGTACGCAGAATCCATCCTGCCTCGGTAAATCTGCCGGTAACCAGAGTTAACCCTTCCAGGCTTATCATAGTGTCACGTCCCCAATCGGTAAACCAATGATAACCAGCGATAACAGAACGAAGCTCATCACCTGAAGCACGACTCCTGATTATATCCGGTGAACGTCCCACCGGAGAAATTATAAACTGATCCGC
>JAAYIG010000081.1 GCA_012523595.1 Fibrobacter sp. | reverse complement strand
GATTGGTGTCGCTGAATCCGATGGTGTTTACATAGTCTGCGGGGTTTACTGTCCGGGAATATGCAAGGGGTACACCGGATGGGTATTGGGGTATTCCAGTGATGGGGTGGAGATCTGGTCAAAGATGAGGGTCGGGTACACTCTCTATGATATCGAGGCTGCAGATGGGGGAGTGGTCTTGACAGGATTTACGGAGTCAGGGATGTCGCCTTTTCAAAAAAGAAGGATATCTGAAAGTCTGAACAAAAGAAACTGGTTTCCTTCCACAGAGGTCTGTCTTTTCAAGGTAAGTCCCGAAGGAAATCTTGTGCTCGACTCGGTATATGATCTTAACCACTATTGTTTCGGATCAACAGTCAGGAGGGCTCCTCAGTCATTTATCATTGCAGGATACAGTGGAGTGTATTTTGGCGAGGGGGATAAAAACGAGATCGTGATGGGGGTTGACTTATCCGGAAATATACTCTGGAAAAAAGAATATCCCTCAGATGGTGTTTCTAAGGCGCTGGCATCACCATTTTCCGATGGAGGGGTGGTCATTGTCGCGGCTGAATCCCTTTATTTTCATCAGGAAAAGTCATCGGCTGAAAAGTCCAAGGACAGGCATTGCTCCCGGAAACCTTTTTCTATCCGGGGCGTAATAAAGAACAGTGTTATCTTTACAGTTACCGATCCCTCCCGTGTTACTGTCGATTTGTTGAATGTAAACGGCCGGCTGGTAAAGAGAATTGAAAAGGTATTCAGTCCCGGGGGAGACTGTATGCTGAGCCTTGGAGACTGTGTTTCCGGGATTTACCTTTTGCAGTTCAGGGTAAATTCAGAAGTAGTCCGGACCGGAAGAATAATAGTTGGATATTCCGGCTTTATTGATGTTAAGTAGAAAAACGGATTCTGCCGGAAAGAATAGAGCTAATCACCAACATATTTATATCTGATATCATACCATTTCAAGCTGTTTTTTGATATGCTGATAAATTGTAAACCAAAAAAGGCGTTATAATTTTCGGGATCCTCCTGCAAAGTATTATAATTAGCAATAGTAAAGGCTGGATGGCCGGGATCATTTCCAAACCGCAACCATTGTGGTTCCAGATCGTGCAAATTCTCTAATGCGCTTGAACCATATTCCCCGGGTGGCCAGACAATTTTCCGTTGTTTATCAAGGATTTTCCGAAATGTCGTATAATGCCCATGTTTATCAACTGCTGAAAAGGATAAATCGATAAAATTGTACTCGGGTAAAAAAGCGTAATTTATCACACCGACCTTAAATGATCCGATTTCGGGTTTGGCTTCATTAATATATCTGAACAGAGAATCAAAATCAGACCTGTTTTCCAGGTATTTCAGTTCAACCGGATACATTCGCTTTGTTGCAAAGATATTTCCTACGACATATCCATTGTGATATGACGGTGCCTCACCCAGACAGATTCCAAATGTAGTTGCACCGTTTATATCATAAAAGAAATCAGTTCCAAGATCTTTGATGTAATTTGAGTTCTCTGGCAGCAATGTATCCGGCGGCATGATAACCGGTGCAGGAAACTGAAGCGTCGGATTTGCATAGTCACGATACCACAGTGCGCCTGCCATTGAAGGCATTATTTGAATAGCTCTTTTTTTGCTAAAATATCAGAACTATCCTGCACCTGCCATTTCCCCTTGGAAATGGGTGTCTGCATCCATTCCAATTTCCTGAATGCTCCGGTTGAATCTATTTCACCACTCAAAAAAACCCTGTTTCCCACGCGTTGTGCAATATAGGTAGGATCGGTACCACGAATAAGTAAAATATCCTTAGAAAATGTCAATTGTTTTGGGGACGGACTACTTTTTTTTTGTTGAGAGTTACTTTTCCGAGGGGTACTGCCAGGGACGGACTAATTATTTATACATAAGTGTTACTTGCAATCTCAATCTCCAGGGGACGGACTGTTTTATTACTCAAATACATTTGCAGTCAAAACAAACGGTTCTCTCTTGCTTAAATATTTCAGTTTTCCGGGATTGCTCCTGTAGCAGACTATTCTCTTCAGGTCGGGGTGTATAAATACTTCACACTATTTGAATATTGTTCAATCCACAGGCAGGTTTTCAGGCTGGATTCTAAGAAGTTCTTTCGTTGGGAACCTATGTAGAGCAGTACTCCTCCACCTCAGGAGCACCTTGCTTCGCAAGAACAGCAATTGGAGGAATAGTCGTTTTGAGAAATCTGGCAATGACAGATAAAGGTATGAGTTCTTGTTCATGAGATTGATAACAGAATTCAGCTCGTGCCTTCGACCGCTTATCCTTCCTTCCCCGCTTCATCAGTTCTTCAAGGGAAATACTGTAAGTCTCACACACCCTTCTGGCAACTTCCTCAAGCACAACATTATATTCAGCCTTCCGATGCTTCCTGTTCAGATAATCTTTGTAGTTCTCCAATGCTTTTTTTGCAAATTCAGGATCGCCTATTACCGCCGGCCATCCTTTGCATGAACCGGAAACCTCTGTTGCCTCGATAAATGACAACTCTCCAGCTTGCTCATTGTTACCGGTCTGACAACTCTCCAAGAGAAACTTCAAATATGAAGAGATAGCACTTGATTCAGTCTCTCCAAAGAAACGAAGAGCCTGCTCTCTGTTTTGAAACTTCTCTCCCTTAGCTCCTTCTTTTCCCAAAAGATAACCATGACCACTCCACGCCCAGGCACCCAGTTCCTCAAAGGATTTAACCTTACCGGCTCTTAAAGGGTTAAGGT
>JAAYIG010000080.1 GCA_012523595.1 Fibrobacter sp. | reverse complement strand
CTACTATGGAGACTGGTACAATCACTTCCTGGCATAAAAAGGAGGGGGAGGAGTTCGGTGTCGGTGATTTGCTTTGTGAGGTAGAGACAGACAAGGCCACCATGGATTATGAATCGACTACCGAGGGTGTGCTGCTTAAGATAGTGGCTCCTGAGGGGTCGAGTGTCAGGGTGGGTGATCCTATAGCTGTGGCTGGTGAGGCTGGAGAGGATATATCATCTTTACTAAAGCAGATTTCGGGCAAGGGAAAGGAGAAAGTTTCTAAGGAGAAAGAAAAAAGGGAGCTGACTCCTCCGCCGCCTCGCAAGGAGGAGGAGAGAGTGCCCTCTTTGGAGCGGGAGCCGCCGGAGGTCAGGGAACCGGAAATGGTAACAATGAGGGCATCACCCCTGGCCCGGGAAATAGCCAGGCAGAAGCGGATCGATCTGAGGACGGTAAGGGGGAGTGGACCGCGGGGCAGGATAGTTAAAGAGGATGTAGAGCGGGCGGCTGTGGGCGGAGCGGTTGAAGCGCCTGTCAAAAAAGCTGATGAGTCGATAGCTGTTTCTCAGATGCGAAGTATCATTGCAAAGAGGCTTTCTGAATCGAAATTCAGTGCACCTCATTACTATCTTACAGTTTCTGTTTGTGTGGACAGGATGATTGCTGCCCGCAGTGAATTGAATGAGGGAAGGGAGAAGAGGGTTTCTCTCAATGCTTTTCTTATAAAATTTGTGGCTGAGGCGCTCAAAAGGAATCCGGTGGTGAACTCCACCTGGGCAGGGGATGAGATTATCAGACATCATTCTCAGGATATCGGGATAGCGGTTGCGCTGGAGGATGGCCTTATTACTCCTGTGGTGAGAGATTGCGGGTCCATGGGGATAATTGATATCGATGCGGAGCTTCGGGAGCTTGTCAAGAGATCCCGAGAGGGCAGGTTGACGCCTGAAGAGTATACCGGTGCCACATTTACAATCAGTAATCTTGGTTCCTATGGTGTCCGTCAGTTCACAGCCATTATCAACCCCCCGGGATCATCGATACTTGCAGTAGGCGAGATATTCAAAGAGCTGTCTGCAGATGGATCTGGTGTAAAGAGCATGATGCTTCTTACTCTTTCAAATGATCACAGGGTGATCGATGGAGCGGTGGCGGCCCGGTTTGCTTCTGATCTGAAGAAGATCATGGAGAATCCTGTTACGGTTCTTTATTGAGAGGGGGAACTGCCTATTAAGTTGTTGGACTGGATTCCTGCTTTCCGGGCTGGGTTCATAATCCTAAATGGCCTAACCTTAATTCGGGTATTTGTAATCAATTGGGCAAAGGCCACATTTAGTTTTAATTAACATCAGAAGGAATGACGATTAGGAGAGGATATGTATTATGGCAATTGTTGCCTCGAGGCATCATGCCTGTGAAAACAGGCATCCATCTTACCGTATTAAATTGAATTTCTGTAATAAGCATTCATTAATTTAATACCAGCAGGAAAACCGATACTGCTGATTTATGGAATATGAATTAGCGCTTAGAAAAGTACTGGAGGACAGAGAATGTCGGATAATTTTGATGTAGCGGTAATAGGTTCGGGGCCGGGCGGATATGTAGCAGCGATCAGGGCTGCGCAACTGAAGCAGAGGGTTATCATCATAGAGAAGGACAAGCTGGGCGGGGTTTGTCTTAACATCGGCTGTATTCCATCGAAGGCTCTGATTCATCAGGCGCATGTATTCAATTCCAGAATGGCTCTTGAGGGGATGGGTGTAAAGGTTGATGTATCCTCATTTGATTATTCGAAAGTAAATGCTGCATCACGCAAGGCAGCGGATACTCTTTCCAGGGGTGTGGCATATCTGCTCAAGAAAAACGGGGTAACTGTGGTGAACGGTACGGGGGTACTGGTTTCTGACCGGGAGATACTTGTAAACAATGAGAAGCGGATAACTGCAAAAGCGATTATACTGGCTACCGGTTCTTCCCCTCGTCAGATAAAAGGGTTTGAGTTCGATGAGCAGGTTGTGCTCTCATCAACGGGTGCGCTTCTTATGCAGAAGCTGCCCGGTTCGATGTTGATTCTGGGTGGTGGTGCGATAGGTGTTGAATTCGCGCATATTGTTTCCTCATTCGGGGTGAAGGTAACAATAGTAGAGATGATGGACAGGATTCTTCCCGGTGAAGATGCGGAGGTGTCAGAGCTTCTGCGCCGATCTTTTGTAAAGAGAGGAATGGATATTCGGGTTGGCACAAAAGCGGTCTCGATGGAGAGGAGATCTGAGGGGGCGGAAGTTGTCCTGGAGAACAGGGAGGGAGTGCGGGAGACGATTTCGGTGGAGAGGGTGCTGGTTGTGACTGGGAGGGTTCCAAACACAGAGGGTATCGGTTTGGAGGCTTTGGGGATAAAAACGGATAGAGGTTATGTTTTGACAGGTGATTACGGCGAGACATCTGTGAAGGGTGTTTATGCTATCGGGGATATTGTCCCCACACCTCTTCTTGCCCATGTGGCATCGAAGGAGGGGGAGATAGCGGCAGAGCATATCGCTGGATATCCGGGAGAGAGGCGTTTAGATCCTCTGGCGGTTCCGGGTGCTATATACACTGAGCCTCAGGTGGCCAGTTTTGGTTATACAGAATCGGCAGCAAAGGAGAAGGGGATCGCTTGTGAAACGAGGTCATTTCCCTACAAGGGTGTGGGGAAGGCGGTTGCCGAGGGGCGTGCTGAGGGGTTTGTAAAGGTGGTTTTTGAGAGTTCCACACATGAGATTCTGGGTGTGCATGCGATAGGTGCTGAGGCAACGGAGCTTATTCATGAGTATTTGCTGGCTAAGAAAAGCGAGCTGCTTCCATCGGAGATTGCCGGTATGATCCATGCTCATCCTACCATGTCCGAGGCTGTTATGGAGTCAGCGAGGGCGGTTGAGGGGTGGGCTATCCACTCTTAACTGCTGATAAAGCTGATTAGACTGATTCCACTGATTTAATATAAAAAAGATCTTTTTGTTATTATTGATGTCTGAATTATCTGCTTGGTAAGCGCAGATAATTCAGACAACGCAAATTCTTTCTTTAATCAGGTCAATCAGGCTAATCAGTTTAATCAGTGGTTGTAGGTCTGGTAATTGCATTTCATTTCCTTCCAAGAACCTGAATTCTGCGATTTCTGCGGGTAACGGGTTAATTACAGCTTTTCCGCTTCATCATTTTTCCCAGGATGGTTTTCATTATGAGGGGACTCG
>JAAYIG010000079.1 GCA_012523595.1 Fibrobacter sp. | reverse complement strand
TTTGATTTGCAATTCTGGTCCGCTCACTCAAGGGTACAAATACATCCTTGTCTCTTGTCATATAGACTTTCAGATCTGTTTTCCTCTCAAGAAGATCTCTCAGGTAAAGAGCAATCCCCAGAACGATATCCTTCTCCTTAACCCCTTTAGATCCGATAGCGCCCGGATCTTTGCCGCCATGCCCCGGATCCAGCACAATAGTTTTCACCGCCTGTGATTCCACTGGCGGGGGAGTCCGTTTTTTCTGATTCTGCACAGATTTTAACGGCCTCAATGAAACCATGAGTGTTTTTGTGTCCTGGACATAATCAATTACAGGTTCCTCTATCTCCGAGACAAGGCGAACTGAGATCTGGGCAGATTCCTTGAACTGCACGGAAGAGACTGACTTTACAAGCCCCACCCTCCCCTGCTTTACCTTTTGCGTGTCAACTGTGCCGCCGAAAAAATTGAGTGTAAGACTGGGATAGTAGTAGATATAATCAAACGGAAGCGAATCTGTAAGGTTTATCGTCAGCAATGTCCCGTTCTGCTTTTTATCACAGAGAACCGAGAGAATGGAAAACCTGGGGGCACTGGTGCTTACTGTGCCAGCTTCACTATTGAGTTTCAGCGTTTCCCCGGAATCGCCGAAAATCTCAGAGGCTGCCTGAAGCGGAATATAGAGAGTGCCGCCGTGACGGACCGCTGATGCAGGAAGCTGAAAAACTTTATCGTTCATTGTATAGAAACGGTTATCCTGAACAAATGAGAGCCGGGTTGTGTTTCTGGTACAGGAAAACCTCTGAGAATACCGATCCCACCGCCATCTGTACCCCATCGCGTCACATATATCTGTCAATGAGATCATCTGTGAACCGGAAATACTGGCGACAGGAACAGAACGGATAGTCCGGAAGGAATCCCCTTGAGAGAAACAAAAAGAGACTGAGATTAGTAAAAGCACTGTTGAATAGAAAATTTTCATACCTGACTAACGCTTTCTCATAATCTGGGCGATTCTGCGCTTCGATTCTTCCTCAGCAATTCTTTGGCGCTTATCGTATTTTTTTCTGCCTCTGCAAAGTCCCAGTTCTATCTTTACCCATTCTTTCTGGAAATACATGGAAAGGGGAATAAGAGTGAGTTGCTTGCGTTCGACTTCATTGCAAAGATGCGCAATCTGGCGTTTTCGGAGAAGAAGTTTTCTTTTCCTGTAAGGATCGGCTGAATAGGCGCCGATTTTATCATAGGGGCTGATGTGAAGACTTACAATGAAGATCTCCCCATGTATACACTGAGCATAGCTCTCCGCCAGATTGACTTTACCGGCCCTGATCGATTTTACCTCAGATCCGCTCAGGACTATTCCGGCCTCCACCTTTTCCAAAACTTCGTAATCATGAAAAGCTTTGCGATTCTGCGCCACGGTTTTCATCGTCTAAAAATAGTTACAGCCTGAAGAGTTAGGCAATCTCAGAGGTGACGTAATTTTGATCTTCAATCGAAAACCTGATTGGGTTGCAGAAGCCCCTGCATCTAATATTTTATCCTTGAGACTGAGCCTAAAAACCAGCCTGTTAAGAATAGAGGAAAAAAAATGAGCTTTGATCTGCTATCAACAGTTGAATACGGGGGATGTTCAGCAAAAATCTCCGCCCTCCAGCTCTCAGAAGCCTTGAAAGATATCCCGCGTATAAAAGACAAGAATTTGCTGGTGGATATAGAGACTCATGATGATGCAGGCGTGTACCGTATCAGTGACGACCTGGCGCTGATTCAGACTACCGATTTTTTCCCTCCGGTCTGCAGCGATCCGATCGATTTTGGAAGAATCGCTGCTGCAAACGCAATGAGTGATGTCTACGCCATGGGTGGCAGCGTTTTGACTGCAATGAATCTGGTGATGTTTCCCTCAAAACGCATTCCCCTTTCAGTGCTGAAGGACATACTTAAAGGCGGTCAGGAAAAGATAAGTGAGGCCGGAGGAGTAATTGCAGGCGGACATACAATAGATGACTTTCCTCCAAAGTATGGCCTGGCTGTTACAGGCACAATTCATCCTGAGAGGATTATCACCAATGCCGCAGCACGGAAAGGTGACCTGCTCATTCTGACAAAGCCTCTAGGTACCGGAGTCATAATAGCAGGAAAGAGAGTTGGTCTGGTAAATGAGACTCATTATAAGGCAGCGCTGGATTCGATGATGCTTCTTAACAAAAGAGGTGCGGAAATAATGCAGGAGTTTGGAGTACGGTGTGCAACAGATATTACCGGTTTCGGGCTCCTTGGTCATGCTTTGAAGATGGCTGATGCAAGCGGGGTTACCTTCCTTATTGAGAGTGAGGCTGTTCCTTTTTTTGAGGGAGCATACGAGCTTGCCGAGATGGGATGCATTCCCGGAGCCGGATTCAGAAATCAGGAATTTATAGAAAGGAACACAGCGTTTGCACGTGACCTTGATTACAACCGCAGAATGCTTCTTCTTGATGCACAGACGTCGGGAGGGCTTTTCATGTCTGTTCCGGAGTTTTACGCCGGTAATGTACTGAAAGCACTGCGGGAATCGGACTATCCAGAATCTGAGATCATAGGAAGGGTTGTTGAGAGAGCATCGAGTCTCCTTGAGGTTTTCTGATTACCATTATTAACTGTTCTCCAAAGCAGACTTCTCATCATTGTAATAAGCCAGAAACTGGTCTACACCAAACAGGGCAAGTGTTTCCTTGATCATCTCTGCAGCACCAATAACTCTTAAAGTAGTTCCTGCGATGTTTACTGCTGTTGCAAGTTCAAGAAGTGCCGTCGCTCCGGAAGCATCGATCATATTGAGAGATGAAAAATCAATAATAAACTTTTTGATTCCGGGCTGAGGTGTGAACTGTTCGCATTTGGATAAGTCCTGTCCTGAAACCATTTCACCGGAAACAGTAATATGGCAAATATCCTGTTCTGCCTCAATCAGGAATACAAACCCGGTTTCGATTTCAGTGTTTTTCTGATTCCAGACATCTTCATGTGATACTTCGAATTCAATCTCGGTGGAAAAAATTTTAAATACTCTGTCCAGATTCAAATCAGTGAGCAACTGGCGTATCGGTGCAGACACATTTACCAGGACGAGCTCTCCGCCTCTGAGATTTATCTTCTTCCGTAAAGAAAGCATCAGTCTGAGTCCCGAGCTGAACAGATTGTATGTATTTGACAGATTAAGAACAATTCGTTTAATACTGCTGTTTATTCTTTTACTGACGGCAGCATCGATCTCCCGGCAGCTATACATACTGATAGCATCAGGCAGCAGAACCCACAGATCACCAAACCTCTCCTCAACCGGTACCTCTTTTATAATCATCATTACTCCTTTATTCAGAAACTACAAGATTATCCTCATTCAGGCGGAAACACCTGTTGCTTGTCTTATTTATAACATGCTCACTGCTTCCGTAAAGATTTATTTCAGTCGCCGGGAAAATGTTTCCATGAATTCTGACATACCCCCTGTATTCTCTGGGTAAAGCAATCTCTCTTCTCAGGCTCTCCTTGTTCTGCTGAATATAGCTGATCTTGCGTTTTACAGCATTGTGACTATCAACAAGCTTCTTCACTTCCCCTTTGATCTTTCCAACTATCCCTCCGCCGCTGCGCTTTAGCATGAAGACCTTGCTTTTAAGAGCCTTCTCTATCGGCTGCAGTTCGGCCATAAGCCTGGCTTCCAGATCGATTATCTCCATCAGCTTTTCTTCGAGTGTCACCTTATGCTTGTCATAAAGAGTAATTCTTGTAACAGTACCCCGCTCATTTCCCACATTGCGGGCAGAGACCTGGTTTTCCGCTTTTATCACTCCGCCAATTATGCTGCACCCCGCAGAAGCGGCATCCAGCGCTGCACAGATACACTCGCAGTGAAGCAGATATTTACTAACAATAATTGTCCCCTCTGACATTATGCGGCATTCCTGTGCAAATGAGACCTGCACTCCAGTTTTTCCACTTACAAGGGTTTCATTCTTACCGATTATCCCTTTTTCAACCGTAACAGTGCCGTTCCGGGAAATAAGCCTGGCCGATTCAATATCTCCCTTTATGTGTATATTCCCGTCAGCTTCAATGGTAAAGCCTGGCAGGACATTTTTATTTACCAGTACATCACCGGAATATTTGATATTTCCTACACTGAAATCGACATTCCCTGAGATATGAAGCAGTTCCACAACACTCAGCAGATAACCATCCAGACAGATAATTCCCGTTTTAGTGGCCACCAGAGCTTTACCATCATCGACTATTTCTGTATTCCGCCCCCTGGGAAGCTGTTTGTCCTTTCCAGCAAGCGCAGGAATCGGTTTTCCTGTAATTGTCATCCCCGGTTTTCCTTTGGTGGGAAAAGTCTTAATGGCAAGCACCTGATCCTTGCTTACAGAAGTAAAGGTCTGGATATTGCGATAATCCACACTGCCGTTTTCTCTTATGTGCGGATGAATTTCAGGGTTGACAAGAACTTTCAGTTCAATTACCGCATCATCACCATTTTCCGGAGGAGTAGCTTCTGCGACAACAACAGGAGTATCAACGATTTTCTTCTCAACAATCGATTTTATCGCATCAGTTTTGATTCCATGTACGATTCCCCTTTTGGAGAGCAGAAGGGAAATCATTTGTTCCGTAATAATTCCGTTCTCAGTGGTCAGGTATTCGGACCGGATTGTCAGACTTGCTTTCTGAGCAGAAATCGACAGATCGATGTAGCGTTCAAATTCCGGATTGTAATACTCAAAAGGAGGTCCGATACACTCAAATTCCCCTTTAGCATCTTCAACTGCGGCTTTTAATCTTTCGACGTCAAGATTGAGCACCATTGCCTCCTGCAGCAATGATATGACATGTTCAATCCTGATCGAGTCCCTTTCGACTCTGCTCAGCCTGATATAAACACCATCGGGGCGCTCTTCTACTGCAAAAAACTGTTCGAGAGGATTTTTCACTAATCCACCTTGAAATAGCAAGGATTTTTCTTACATTATATTAATGCAGAATCATCTATTTCAAGGTAAACCGGATTCATTTCAACAATTCGACGATTTTTTGGGCGCAGATTCCTGCTCCATCGGACTCAATCGGGGGCGGTTTCTCCTGTGAAGCAGCGCGTTCCAGAGCCTCTTTCCAATCCAGTTTAAGAAAACTCTCCTCATCCAAACATACCCCTCCTCCCCAGAACTGCACCGCTTTTTCCAGGGCAGGATATTCAGCAAAAAGCGCTCTGGGCAGGTAAATCAGAGGAATTCCATTGAGAAAGCATTCTGAAACCACACCGTAACCAAGTTTACTTATAACGACATCACAGGATGCGGTAAGGTCCTGATATCGAAATTCTTTTTTGTTGATTATATGGTAATTAGGAGGATTTCCGACAAGCGGGTGAAGCCCGAGGAACTCCCAGTCCTCAATTTCTGCAAGCCTTTGCCACTGAGCACCATCCATCCCGAAATCACCAACGTAGATCAATCCAAGTTTTTTATTTTCGCTTAACCTGTATTTCCGTATCACAAGTTCTCTAACATTCTTCCCTTTCCTTCCCACAACCGGAACGGATTGTTTCCTGCTGAAGTAATCCATCTGCAAAGGCGGATGGAGGGCAAGAAGCATATCTGCATAACTGTACTGGGTCTGAATGTTATCGAGAACAGGCTTAAATTCCGGGAAAAACGAGGTATACTCATTATAAATATCAAACCAGGTAAAATTGGATATTGCAATGGAAACAATCCCCAGCCTGTACGCTATCTCAAAGGCAAAAGGGGTTATATCGCTGAGAATGCAATCCACATTATTTCTCCGGCACCACAAAAGTTCCCTCTCGATGATCTTTGAATTGCGCTCCTCAAGACTGGTATAGGTTTTCAGAGTCTGTTCCATATCTACTGTTACGCCACTGGACTGAATGCAGCCGCAATCGAATTCCCCCGGTTCACAGCAGAAAGGTCTCTGCAACTCCTCCTTGAAAAAAGAGCCGGGTATATTGGTCTTGAATGTGATTTTTACTGCAGGTGGGATCCGGTTAGCTATAGCAGTGGCCCGTACCGCATGTCCATATCCGTGAGCCGTGATAAAATAAAGAATATGCACAACTTGCAAGTTCCTTGGCCGTAATATGCAAAAGAGAAAAAACCAGTGCTATCCGGCATCAAAATATATAATTAGCCGCTTGAAAATGCCGGTCTCAGATTTGATTAAGTTTTCTGATAGTTTTTTTTTTCTGCACAAACTATATTTTTCGGCCACTGAAATAAACCTGCCTTAACTTGCGATCTCACCGGGAGTACCCTCTAGGGGGAGAGAAGTATAAGCCTGTCGGGAACCAGATCTGTAAAACAGATGCGGAATCAGTGGAGAATAATTTAACAGGCAGTTCTCCGGCATTGCCGGGAACGAGCCAAAATGTTCATTTGTGAGAGGTTTTATTTTATGGCGAACATCGCGAAAATGCGCAATATCGGAATCAGCGCGCATATTGACTCGGGAAAGACGACCCTTTCCGAGCGAATCCTATATTATTGCAAGAAGATCCATGCAATCCATGAAGTAAAAGGCAAAGATGGAGTTGGAGCGACGATGGACTCCATGGAGCTTGAACGCGAAAGAGGTATAACAATCGCCTCTGCTGCCACAAACGTATCATGGAAAGACTATGAGATTAATCTGATCGACACCCCCGGACACGTCGACTTCACTATCGAAGTCGAGAGGGCATTGCGTGTTCTTGACGGAGCTATACTTGTGCTCTGTTCGGTGGGAGGCGTACAGTCCCAGTCGATAACCGTTGACAGGCAGCTGAAAAGATACAAAGTGCCGCGTCTTGCTTTTGTTAATAAGTGCGACAGGTCCGGTGCCAATCCCTTCAGAGTCAAAGAGCAGCTCAGAGAGAAGCTGGGACATAATGCCGTGATGATTCAGATTCCTATCGGCCTTGAAGATAAGCTGGAGGGAGTAGTTGATCTGGTGAGTATGAAAGCCATCTATTTTGACGGTAAGGGGGGAGAGGAACTCCGCGAGGCGGAGATCCCGGCAGACCTTCAGGCTAAAGCACAAGAGATGCGTGAAGAGTTGATGGATGCTGTGTCAATGTATTCTGATGAACTTGCAGAAGCCTATCTGGAAGGTAAAGAGACTGTTGCGCAGATCAAGGATGCTATACGCAAAGGCACACTATCTCTGGATCTCACCCCTGTTTTAGTCGGGTCGGCTTATAAGAACAAAGGGATACAGCCGCTGCTCGATGCAGTCATGGATTACCTTCCAAATCCATCGGATATCAGCTATGAAGCACACGATATGAATAACAACGATGGGCTGTTCCCTGTAAAAGCAGATGATTCTCTTCCGCTCATCGCTCTGGCATTCAAGCTGGAGGATGGACAATACGGGCAACTGACTTATATTAGAGTATATCAGGGGTCATTGAAAAAGGGCTCAGAGATATACAATTCCAGAAGCGGCAAGCGTTTCAAGGTCGGGAGACTTATCAGAATGCACTCAAGTTCCATGGAAGACATAACAGAGGCCCGCTGTGGGGACATTGTTGCCCTGTTTGGAATTGACTGTGCCTCGGGTGACACATTCTGTGACACCTCTCTCAATGTCTCTATGACAACTATGTATGTGCCGGAGCCTGTTATCTCCCTGGCGATCAAACCCAAGGATAAGAAATCTGAGGATAATCTGTCAAAAGCTCTGAATCGATTTATAAAAGAGGATCCGACATTCAAGACCTTTGTCGATCCGGAATCAAACGAAACGATTATCAGAGGTATGGGCGAGCTTCATCTCGATATTTATATCGAGCGTATGAGACGGGAGTACAAAGTGGATCTTGAAACCGGAATGCCTCAGGTTGCTTACCGTGAAACAATCACTCAGGCCGCACGCTTCGATTATACTCATAAGAAGCAGACCGGTGGAGCCGGACAATACGGGCGTGTTGCCGGAATCATGGAACCGAATACCGGGAGTGATTACCAGTTTGTCGATATGATCAAAGGCGGAGTGATACCAAACGAGTACATTCCCTCCTGCGACAAGGGTTTTAAAGCCTGTCTGTCCAAAGGAAGACTCATCGGGTTTCCTATTGTGGGAGTAAAAATCACTATTGACGATGGAAACTATCATACGGTAGACTCATCCGATATCGCATTCCAGCAGGCTGCAATCGGTGGTTTCTGGATGGCTTATGAGAAGGCAAAACCCGAGATTCTGGAGCCAATAATGAAGGTTTCGATCGAGGGGCCGGTTGAGTTTCAGGGAAATATCCTGGGAAGCATCAACCAGAGACGCGGTGTAATCATAAGCACGACAGAGGAAAGCAATTTCACCAGAGTGGACTCCGAAGTACCACTCAGTGAGATGTTCGGGTATTCCACAGTACTTCGTTCTTTGACACAGGGTAAAGCCGAATTCACAATGGAGTTCCTCAGATACGGCAAAGTACCGGCATCAATTGCTGAACAGCTCAAAAAGGAGTTCCAGGAAAAAAAGAACCAGACCCAAAAAGGGAAATAAAGGAGTTTCTACATGATAAAACACGAGATTATCACCAGAAGCCCCCTCAGGATTCTGGAAAAATCAACCCATGGCGGAGTCGGGAAAGGAAATATCGGAGTAATTGCTTCCAGAAAGGGCACCGGCAAGACCGCTTGTCTGGTACACATCGCCACTGATCAGCTCTTCCAGGGCAAAAATCTGATTCATGTCTCTTTTTCCGCAGACACCGCTCATATAGTGTCGTGGTATGAGCATATTTTCGAGGAAATCGCCCGGAGATATAAACTAGATTGCGCCATGGATGTTCATGATGATATAATCAAGAACAGAGTTATCATGAATTTCCGGCAGGATGGGGTCAGTGCCGAACAGGTGCAGAGAAGTCTCCGCTCGATGATTCTTGACGGAAATTTCACTGCTGATCTCATCATAATCGATGGTTATGATTTCTCGAAGGTTTCTGCAGAGGAATTCAGCAGTTTTAAACGGTTTGCACAGGACATGGGTATCGGGATATGGTTCAGTGCCACTTTGCACAGGGAAAGCAACTTTCTGCCAAATAACATTCCTGAAGTGCTCGCTGCCTTTATCAACGATATCGATGTTCTTATTCTGCTCAAGCCAAGAGATAATCATGTTTATCTGAACCTGGTGAAGGACCATGGGACCATCCGTACAGATGATTTAAATCTGAAGCTCGATCCCCAGATTCTTCTGATTGCTGAAGAACCTTGATCGGGATACCCCGTTGACCTGTCCGGGCAAAGAACTATTTTGTAGTTTTCAGAGGAAGAAACTGAATAGACGGGAAAACCAGGATGAAGTTACCTCTGATGGCGGTTGTTCTGCCGTTCCTTATAAGTGCAGCAGTTTCAGCTGACTCCGACAGCACAAAAACACTTCTGCCCCGGACGGAATTTCCGATAATTCTGGCTAAAATTTCTCTATCCTACAATAAACAGACCGGAGCTGTCAGCCGTGCCAGGATTACATTCGATGATACCGATGATCAGATTGTAATCTCCACTCTCGATGATATTTACATTAAGAATACCAGACACAGTTCAGAGAAAACGACCTATCGTGAACCAGTGGAAAAAGCTTACTACCTGACAGAATTCGAGGGTAAACAGATTAACCGGGTCTGCAAGACATTTATCCCCACGCTTGAACAGTTCGAGAAAGACTTAAAAAACGAAAACTGGGGAAAATGCCTCTACCTAGACGCCTTCCTGCCGCGTTTCCTGCGCGGTTTTAATGCTCTTCTCTACCTTTCAAAGAACACTCCTGAATCTATAAACAAGAAAATCCGCATACCGGAAGAGGAATTTGACGTATCACTGAACTCGCCTAAGTCCGATGCGAGAATCAATCACTGGCGATCAACTCCGGATCATGTTGTCAAACTCAGAATCGCCACTAAAGAGCTTATTTATCAGATTAAACTGTGGCAGAAACGTGAACTTCTCAATAAGAAGAGAAATCCGGAAATCTCCTACAGCAACAAACTGGAATCAGCTTTCAGTCTCTTTGTAAGGATCTACTTCAATATCCCCCCTGTCACCTATTCCGGAATAATCTCCAGATAGTAAAATTCCGAAACGGAATTTTTCCCTGTTAGCCGGCACTCTCGCATAATTCGGTGAACAAATGTTATTTTCTCCATAATTCCACATTCAACCCTGGAAAATATCATTAATGATAAAAAGAATCGGGTCAATAATTCAAAGCCGTCTTTCTATTCAGGAATCAAAACTGGAGGAAGCCGCGCAGCAGGCAGAAAAGCAGGGTACAAGGATTGGTGAAATCCTGCTTGAACAGGGCCTGCTTACCGAAAGAGAATTCTACGAGGCTTTGGCTGAGCAGTTCTCGATGGAATTTGTTCCAGAGATAGAAAACCTGATCAGCACAGAACTACTCAGAGAATTCTCCCCTGATACGCTCAAATCAGGACATGTCCTTCCTCTTGACAGCAGCGATACATTGCTCCGTCTGGCAATCACCGACCCTCTTGATTTTGACACTATTCTACAGTTTGAACTGATCAGCGACAGAACAGTAGAAGCAGTCCTCACCACACCATCACAAATGAAGAAAATGCTTCAGAAGCTCTTCGAGGGAGATTCGGCTTTCAAACAGTTTACTGGTAAGATCGCGCGTGAGTACGAAAAGCAGCTTCAGATCGACGAGTCCCTTTCCATAGAGGAGATTCGTCAGAGGACCGAGGCAGAGCCTGTGGTAAGGATGGTGTCTCTTATATTCAATGAGGCAATCAAGCTTGATGCATCCGATATCCATATCGAGCCATCAGAAAGCAATGCTGTTATAAGACTGCGCATCGATGGAATGCTGCAGCAGTATTCTGAGATTTCCAAGTGGATGTACTCACCTCTGACCTCCAGAATCAAAATTCTGGCAGACCTTGACATAGCTGAGAAGCGTGTACCCCAGGATGGGCGCATAAGGCACAATGTTGGTGCTCAGGCATACGACTTTCGTGTCTCCACTCTGCCAACCCATTATGGGGAAAAAACAGTTATCCGTATTCTGAAGCATGATAAATCACTGCTTGATCTTAATAATCTGGGAATACCCGCTCCTGCATTGAATTCACTCTCTCAAATCATAGAAAAGCCTCAAGGGATGATTTTTGTGACAGGGCCCACCGGAAGCGGAAAGAGTTCTACCCTTTTTGCATGCCTGAACCGTATCCGGCACAAAGCCATCAACATCACTACAATAGAGAATCCTATTGAGTACAAACTTGATGGTGTAAATCAGGTTCAGATAAACGAGAAGGCTGGTGTTACGTTTGCCGCAGTTTTACGTTCGATACTCCGTCAGGACCCTGATGTAATCCTGGTCGGAGAGATCCGCGATACTGAGACAGCCCAGATAGCTGTACAGGCATCCCAGACCGGGCACCTTGTTTTCTCGACATTGCATACAAATGATGCTGTCTCGGCTATTACACGCTTAAGGGATCTAAAGATTCCCTCTTTTCTTATCTCCTCATCACTGCTGGCAATTATCGCTCAGAGACTTGTAAGGGTACTTTGTCCCCACTGCAAAAAGGAAGCGGAAATCTCAGGTGAGACAAGGAGAAAATGGGAGTCGCTACTTGGCAACTACAGTATCCCCCGCTCTTATACCACTGAGGGGTGCGAGCGGTGCAAAAAAACAGGGTATAAGGGAAGAGTCGGGATTTTCGAGTTGATAGAAGTAAATGAGAAGATACGCTCTCTTATAGCGGATGACATCTCTGACAGTGCTTTACGGAAGTCATTGCGTGACGAGGGATTCAGCTCTCTTATTAATGATGGAATCTCAAAAATTGAACAGGGTATAACTACTCCGGAGGAACTCCTCAGAGTAGTCCTGGTTGAAGATATCAGATGAACCGGAAGACAGAAAAACTCTCACGGGAAATTTTCATGAGAATCGTAATCAGTATTATTGCGGCAGTATTGTTTTCAATTTCGCTGGAGGCTGCTCCCCTGCAGACAGACACTGCTCAGCAGGAACAGAGGATGTCTATCGATGTAAAGGACACCGATATCAGGGATGTTATCCGGATGATCTCCAAAGGATATAACATCAGTATTCTTCTGGACCAGGGTATTACGGGCCGGGTAACTCTTCACCTTGTTGATGTGCCCATAATGGAGGGTTTGCGAAGCATTGCTGAATCAAATGGTCTGGAAGTGGTGAGAGAAGGCAGTGTTTACAGGATACAGAAGGCCACGGATGAGCAGAAGTCAATGATCCGTTATTACGACGGCAAGTTAACCGTCGATGTGCAGAATGTAGATGTCAAGGAATTTCTGAAAGAGATCTCGTCAAAAACGGCAGTGAGCATAGTTCCGGAAGCCAAAGTAGAAGGGAAAATAACAGGTAAACTCTACCAGGTAAAGCTTGAAGACGGACTGAGGGCGCTTCTGGAAGGAAATGGATTTAAAGTTCTCAAAAGAAAGAATATCTATCAGGTTCTCTCCGGAGGAGAACCCTCCAGCCCTCCGTCCAGTTCCCGTTTCCATGGCTCTTCAACCTCAAAAACCAATTTTTTTGTAGAATACAGCAATGGGATGGTCTCACTCGATGTCTCAAACGGGGATCTTGAGGATATAATCAGGGCCATAGCCGAACAGGGTGATGTTGAGATCATAACCTATGGAAGTATTAAAAGCGAGATCAACGCCAAACTGAACAGCGCACCATTAACAGAAGCTCTGGCTCTTCTGCTTGGAGGAACCCGATTTACTTTTGTGCAAAAGGAAAACGTGATACTTATCGGAGACCGCAACACAGCAACCCCATCCGGACAGGCACTTTCCAAATCAGAACTGATTCATCTGAAACACATAAAAGCTGACAATATCCCTGCACTTCTCCCCAAGGATATTCCATCCACTAACGTACGGGTAATAAAGGAACAGAATGCCGTTCTCATTTCCGGCACATCCGAGGATATCGTCACAGCAAGAGAGTTTCTCAACACAATCGATATACCCACTCCCCAGGTACGCATCGATGCGGTAATAGTGGAGTTCAAGGATAACCTGGACAAGGAATTCGGGATGAGATCAGGAAAGCTTGGAAGCATGATGGACAGTTCATACTTGCTGACACCTTTCCCCCAGCACAAACTTTACAAAGGAAGCCAAAATTTCGAAATCGGTTTAAGCGGCAAGACCCTGAAAGACTTTCTAGGCAGGGCGTTTAAAATTTCCTCCAATGACTTAAAGGGCATACCCGATGAACTCTTTTCAGTTCTGAGATTTCTTGAAACCCAGGATAAGGCCAAGGTTCTCGCCCAGCCTTCGATATTGACTCTCAATGGTAACAAGGCATCCATAGATGTCAGCGAGACCCAGTACTTTAAAATTGTCACCGGGGTTGGAGAAAATCAGACATCCCGCTTTCAGCCAATCAAATTCGGAATTCAACTTGACATTGTCCCATGGATCTCCCAGAGCGGACAGATTACTGCTGAGATCAGCCCCAATGTTTCAAACTCGGAAAAAACCAACTATGAGGGCTATCCGAATGTGTCAACAAGATCTATTTCCACAACAGTACGTCTCAACGATGGAGAAACTCTGGTACTTGGCGGATTGATCAAAAACCAGGAGACAGCTTACAATTACAGAATCCCTGTTCTCGGCAGTCTTCCCATAATCGGACCTCTTTTCCGACACTCCGGCAAGACCCGAAGTAAATCAAACCTGGTTGTCTTTATCACACCACACATTGTGACAAGAGAAGATCATGTAGATCTGAAAAAAGAGCTGGAACAGTTTGAAGTTTACGA
Source organism: Fibrobacter sp. (assembly GCA_012523595.1). Taxonomy (NCBI): domain Bacteria; kingdom Pseudomonadati; phylum Fibrobacterota; class Fibrobacteria; order Fibrobacterales; family Fibrobacteraceae; genus Fibrobacter; species Fibrobacter sp. The sequence goes on along the minus strand of JAAYIG010000079.1, from coordinate 13,310 downwards.
TAAAGACATGTTGGAAAAGAAGATTTACTATAGTAAGAAAAAAATCCGTTCCAGGTTCAACAGCGACAGTGCATCTGTAAAAGAAACCCCGGCCGGTAAAGTGGAAGAGCTATCCGGGCGCAGTTCTGAAACCGACAGCACTATAATTGTAAATGACTCATCTGCCACTCTTAAGCCAGGTCCGGGTAAAACAGAAGCAGATACAACCGGTTCAACCCCGAAATGAAGAAGCTTACAGGAATAGCAGTTTCAGCCGATGGTTATTATGTTTCCGCCACCATGAGTGAATCTGGTGGAAAGTGGAAACTTTCAGGCACATCAAGATGGGTGATAAACAACAGGAACAGGAACGCTCTCTTGATGGATAAAAGCGTCTGTCTTGGAATCGAATCCAGGTGGGTCCGCTCACTGCCTGGAGAGGGCAGTCCATACAGCACAGCCGATGGGGACTACTTATCAGCCTGCACTCTCCCTGCGCACCACCAGTTCCACGCTGACCTCCTCGATAATAACCTCTTCGGAATTTATCCTGATGATGCTTTCCTGTGTACACTTCCCCTGCATCTTCTTGAAAAGTCTGAGGACTCTTTTCTTTCAATTTTCCGGGATGGTAAGTTTTATATAATCGGGCTTATCCGGAACAGAAGACTTGCAGCAGTTTTCCGTCTAAGCGACTCTTCCGATCTCCAGCCTTTTATCGCACGGATTGAGAGGTACTGGACCACATTTGAAAGAGGCATCCCTTTCCCGCGTACTGTTTACATTTTCAATGAGCAGACGATCTACCCCGGAGATCAGTTTTCTATCCAGCAGATTAAGACACCGTCGGACGATATTTCTATTATAAGAGCAGCAGGCCTCGCATTCTGTCATATCGGGACTCCGGTACCATCATTCAGCGGACCATCAGCAGGCCTCAGATTCAGGAAAATCCGGAAAGCTGCGGTATTAATTTCCTGTGCGCTTTTTTTGCTCCCGCTCCTGACAGCCGCTGTACTTTTTTTCATGAACCACAACACCTCGGCTCAAATTAACAAGTGCAAATCCGAGTACAATAGCATCATTGCTAACAACACCGAGATAAAAGATCTGCTTAAATCCGGGGAAACACTGGCAAAAAAGCACCTGAGGCTTCAAAGTCTTGCCACCCAACCGACTCAGTGGGGGAAACTTCTTCATTATCTTGGTTCCAAAAGGCCGGTGGGGCTTTTCTTCGAGCGGTTCGGCTCAGAACCTGTACCTGGACAGAAGAATCAATTCAGAGCAGCACTTACAGGATGGGCGGAATCAGAGACAATAGTAACAGAGATGATCAAGAGGCTCAACAGCCCCCATTTTATAACAAATGTCAGTTTAGCATCACTGGAAAGAGATGAAAAGCTGAAAGACTATTGCAGATTCAAGATATTATGCACACTGAAATTTTAAAAAGAGTCTCCAGAGAATCTCTGACTATCCTGGTGCTCAGCGCCTCGCTGTTTCTGGCCGCTTTCTGCACAAAAGAGCTTGTATCGGACCAACTTGCACGATACAAAGAAAAAAGCAGAGAGCTTTCCAGCTACCGGGAACTTATTTCTTCAGAAAACGGATATTCACAGATAAGGAGCGAAATTGAGAAGAAAAACACGCTGCTGCAGGAAAAATTAAACAGCCGTATTGGAAATCAGGCTGATTCTGCCGGATTGTCTTCATTCCTTGAAACACTCATCGCCAAAGCACGCGCCTCTGATATAAGATTTGTAAAAATGCAGCCTCAGGCGGAATCAAGAAATGAGGATTTTGTCCTTTTTCCGGTGATTCTGGACATGACCACAACATATCACGCTCTTGGACAATTCATCTCCTCACTTGAAAAGATTCCTTTCATGTTCAAGATAGAACGTCTGGCGATGGAATCAAAGCCGGAAGGCGGAATAGAAGCGAAGATCCTGGTAACCTGTTTTATACCGTTACAGAATATATGAAAAAAATATTCCATCCAAATTCAACCATAATGTTGCTGCTTTCAGTGGTACTTCTCGCAGCATCGTTCTCGATTCTCTCTGAACTTCCTGAACTCTTTACCGGAACCGGCAGTAACACCGTAAGTGGTAATTCCCTGATCGACGACAAAGGTCTCCGGTTAATAAACACTGCGCTGCAGATTGAAGATACAAGCGAGAGTTTTACCTATGCCGGGCATTTTGAAAGTCCATTCCGTAAAGGAGGAGTAAAAATAACCCGGAACAAATCTACCCATTCCACTTTACCTGAACGTCCCAGACTCTTCCTTAAGGGAATTCTTTTAAAGGAGAAATCTCTGGCGATTGTCGAGGATGAAAGAGGTGAAACCTATATCCGTGGAGTGGGGGAAACAGCCCTCGGGCAGGAGATTATTTCCATCAAGGAGAACCGGATAGTCCTGCGCGATCAACGGGGGACCTATGAGCTTACGGTTGAAGAGAAATGATCCATTCCTAAACCGGGACTGTCAGGGAAGCGCTCTACCTGTTGTGCTTGTCTTTACCGCAATCGGTTTTATTGCAGTCTTCTCCTACATGCTGCACCAGTTAACATTCGCAAAACCGCTTCTTCATTCACCATCATCCCTCCAGGCACTGCTCAATGCGCGTTCAGGTGTCTACAAGGGCATTGAAAAATATTTTGCAAATAACGACTCTTTTTCCGATACACTAAAAACTATCTCGACACTCGATTCGATGTTCGGGAGCGACCTGATCGACATCAAAGACACTTCAGGTTTTGAACTGGGCAGCGAGCCGGAATTGATCGATCTGTTCAGAAGCGACTCTTTCGGGAAATCCCAGATCTCTCTTTCCCCACAGGGGATCTTTTTTGTCATGGAGTCCATTGGAGAATTCCGCGAAAATAGAAGGAAAGTACAGGCAATACTTGGAAGCAAAGTACCCGCTCTCCCTGATACGGTGCTTATTCTAATGAATGAAAATCCACTGGAGGGACAGACACCAAATGGTAAAATTGTGCAGATAAAAGACACAGTTTCAACAGGACAATCCCAGCTTCTCTCAAAACTGCTTTCCGAATACCAGTCACGTCTGCAGATTGCTGACACCGCGCTTTACGATCCGCCGCTTGTCATTCAATCCAACAGCGACCTGGAAAAGATTCCTGATGTGGTAAATGGTCCTCTGTTTATCGATGGTTCCTATATGGAAATAGACTGGGAGTCTGACAGGGAAATAACGGTAATGGATGATCTTCAGTTTACAGGAGAAGTAACTGCAAGGGGATTGAGCTTTACAGTTGGAGGAGAAATCAGAATTCTTGATAAATCCGACATCAGAGAATCATCGATGTTCTCCAACAGCCGTATCTTTATAGGTGATGATGCCAGGTTTAAAGGTGATGCACTGGCCATTCAGAGAATTACGGTATACGGGAGAGCCGAGGTGATGGAGAAAAGTACCCTGGTCTGTACTGGAGGATCTTCCCAGCAGAATAAAGCATCCACGGATTCCACTTCATTTTCCATTACATTGGCAGAGGAGTCGAAAGTCGATGCTACCTGCATGGCTCTGTCAAGCCCGGGAGGAATTAAAACCGAAAAAGACGTTTTTGTTACCGGAATTCTCTGGGCACAACGCACTGTATGCCATCTTGGCACAATGAAAGGACTTATCAGAGCCGCAAAAGTCACTGATTGCGAAGGTAACCTCCAGCCGCTTACCGGAGATACAACTGCCAAGGCTATAGAGGTCAATTCGATCCCGGGAAAACTCTCACCCCTGGATAATATAACCGATTATAAAATGCCCTTCTACAGCGGCCTGCCCTCAATCATAGGCTGGAGGGAAGATTGATGACATACAAGGAAAGAATTGAGCAGCAAGGCGGTTTCACAGTACTTGAAGTCATAGTAGCTATTTTTATCCTGTCATGCATTTCTGCCGCTCTCATGAAGGCACTCTTCTCTGCGGATAGAATTCACGGCAGAGCGACTGTTGTCATGAACAGTACAACACTGGCGGAAAATGAGATTGAACGCATCAGAACCAAAGCAGCATTCTTTGAGGCTGTTCAAGATTGCACCTATATTGCAACAGTGGGGAAAAGGCAGTACCAGGTCGAGCGCCGTGTTATTCCTCAGGATGATATCTCCATTGTGGAAAGCAACCCTGCGATGATGGAAATTGAAGTTTCAGTCAGTGATAATTCCAATCCTGAAAACCCTCTTAGATTCCGCTTCCTTCAGGGATATCATCAATGAAGCAAAACAGAAATGAGATCCGGTATAAAGGATTCACACTTATCGAACTGATGGTAGGTGTAGCGATCAGCCTTATTGTGATATCAACAGTTTATTACACCTGGAACAGTGTGAACACACACATAGCAAGACATTCAGCAAAGTCTCAGTTTTCCAGTGAAGCCAACCGGATAATACACACCATCTCCTCGCAGATCAGAAAATCTCCAGAGGTCCTTTCGTGGAGTGAAAGACAGATTTTCTTCTTATCCCCTGATGATGGAGATACTCTGAGCTATGTTTTCAGGGACGAAAACCTGCTCTGCAATGGGGATACAGTGAAGATGGTTGACATGAGGAATAAGATTACAGATTTCAGAATCAGGGATCTTGAAGAGGACAGGATCGAGGAGTATCATCCGGTACTGTTTGAGATCTCACTTATCATGACAAACGGTTACGATACACTTGCAAACAGTATAACTGTAAAACCGAACAAAGTGTCACCGAAGAAGGATGATTTCTTCGGTGATGATTTCTGGTGACGAGATCCGGATCACCCCGGATCATCGTCCACAGGTAAGCCAATTATCCCTTTTCATCCACTGTAGAGTAACAGTAAACGATCTCACCGAAATAAAGCGTGTGGTAATCCTTGTTGGGATATAGATGCTTATATCCCTCGATCAGGAAAGATGGATCCATCGGTGATTTGAATGCGATTTTGCATTCGAAATGAATTCCGGGGATATTTATCACGGGTGTGTGGACTTTTTCTCCGGGGAGAATTTCCAGACCACACGCTTTGAGTTTATCATGATTTTTTCCGGATTCGGAGCCACAGAATTCAAGCGCCTTTGCAGCATCAACCATCGGTACACTTACTGTGAATTCAGAGGTGTTTTCGATCAGCTTGAAGGTATGTCTTGATTTACGTACCATAACCGTCATCATGGGTCTGGCCCACATGAAACCCACCGAAGCCCATCCGATAGTCATCACGTTGAGATCGTCTCCGGACTGGACGGTAAGGAAGGCACCTTTACGTATCTGATTCATTGCTTTTTCTGCTACTGCCATGTAATCAACCGGATGCATTTCAGTACTCCTGTTCTGATGGTTTAGCAGAAAATATAAATAGTGCGTAAGTGTCTTATGAACATTTCAGGCAATTAAATCCCGATATTCCAGAGTACCCGGCCGATATTATTTATCACGCCGATCAATACAGGATGAGAGACCTCAAACCTTCTCACAGATAAAGACAAACCTTCAAGAGCATGCTTCAAAAGTTCCGGATTACGGACATCTCTCATAGCTTCCGCCAGTGATACTTCTGTAAAGCGAGTGATACTGCGTGCGTCCTCTTTATGGGTCTCACCCAGAACAGAAATCTCCTGTTTCAGTTTATTGACAAGCTCGAGCAGTTCATTTTTCTGTTCCTCACTGATCGACTGGTTTTCCCTTATTTCCTTCTCTATTCTCTGCAGAGATTCGCTAAGCATCCGGATTCCCCTTTCGAAATCAGTGATCTTCTATCTGTGCAATGGTTTGTACTTGACTCTTACAGGCATGTCTGCATCTATACCAAGTCTCTCTCTGCGGTGCTCCTCATATGATTCATAATTTCCATCATGGAACACAACAGTGCTGTCTCCTTCAAACGCCAGAATATGGGTGGCGATTCTGTCAAGGAACCAGCGGTCATGGCTGACAATAACGGCACAGCCTTCAAAATCACTGATCGCCTGTTCGAGCGCCTGAAGAGTCTCGACATCGAGATCGTTTGTCGGCTCGTCAAGCAGAAGCACATTTCCTCCGGTCTGAAGCAGTTTGGCAAGGTGCACCCGGTTACGCTCTCCACCTGAAAGCTCTCCTACGAGTTTCTGCTGATCAGAACCGGAAAAGTTGAATTTTCCCACGTAAGCCCGTGAATTCACTTCTGTTTTACCAAGCATGATAGTGTCTTTTCCGCCCGTTATTTCCTCGAAAACAGTCTTTGAACTGTCAAGAGCATCCCTGGTCTGGTCAACATAACTGAGAACAACGGTTTCCCCTATTTTCAAAACTCCCGAATCGGGTTTTTCAGAACCGGTTATCATACGCAGAAGAGTCGTTTTACCAGTACCGTTTGCCCCGATAATCCCCACGATACCAGCTCTGGGAAGATCGAAACTGAGATTCTCAAACAGAAGTTTGTCACCATACGCTTTGGAAAGCCCCTCTGCCCTGATTACAGTATTACCCAGTCTCGGCCCGTGAGGGATTATTATCTGTGCTGTGGTGACTTTCTCGGGAGTGGCCTGGCTCAGTAACTGTTCATAGGCGTTAAGACGCGCCCGGCCCTTTGCCTGACGGGCCTTGTGGCTCATCCTTACCCACTCAAGCTCCTTCTTCAGGCGTCTTTGACGCACGCTCTCCTCTTTTTCCTCCTGAGCCATCCTGGAGGTCTTCTGATCCAGCCAGGAGCTGTAATTGCCTTTCCATGGAATCCCATGTCCCCGGTCTATCTCAAGGATCCATTCAACCACATTGTCAAGAAAATACCTGTCGTGAGTGACAAGAATAACCGATCCCTTGTACTCCCGCAGATGACGTTCGAGCCAGGCTACCGATTCAGCATCCAGGTGGTTTGTAGGCTCATCGAGCAGAAGAAGGTCGGGTTTCTGCAGAAGCAGTTTACAAAGGGCAACCCGGCGTCTCTCACCTCCTGAAAGTGACTTTACATCGGCATCACCCGGAGGAAGCCTCAGGGCATCCATGGCGATTTCAAGCTGTCTGTCAAGCTCCCAGGCATCGATCGCATCTATTTTGTCCTGAAGCTTTGCCTGGTGCTCCATCAGCTTATCCATCTCCTCATCGCTCATCTCCTCACCAAACTTCGCAGATACCTCTTCAAATTCATTTAAAAGATCCCTGGTGGACTTGACAGCCAGTTCCACATTTCCTCTCACATCGAGATCAGGATCCAGGAGAGGCTCCTGGGGAAGATACCCCACAGTTCTCCCCTGCTCTATCCAGGCCTCACCCTGAAACTCGGTATCTATTCCGGCCATAATTCGCAAAATCGTGCTTTTCCCAGAGCCGTTTGTTCCTATTATCCCGATTTTTGCTCCATAGTAAAACGACAGACAGATATCCTTTAACACCTCTTTTTTGGGAGGATACACCTTGGTCAAACGATTCATGTAGTAGATAAATTTCTCAGCCATATGTTACCATTGATTAACCTGATTAAGATGATTACACTGATTTTTTGTGAACAATAATTATTGTTCTTCTCTGTATCTGAAAGCAGTGTCTGGTGAATTTTACATCTCGTAAAACTGCAGTTTCAGGAACAGGTATCAATATCGAAAATGAAAACCTTCCAATATCGACCCGACCCGGAAACAAACAGTATAAATACGTTTTAAATTAACAAGACATCAATGAAATCAGATACCGAGACTTAAACTAATATTTTCCAGACAGAATTACTGGTACATTTTGATGTGGGGCTTAGTAAAATCAGCCACACAGGAGGTCTTTAAGGATGAATGTCAGTTTATTTCCTTTGCAGTCCAGTGGTCGTTATCTGTGGACCACTTGAGTATGTAATGGCGGGCATTATCGGCAAACACTTTAAAATAGGTAAATCCCGGACTGTACCATCGGTCCTCTATTTCCAGAATCTCCAGACGCTCCTCACCAATCCAGAATCGTACCGGGTATTCATCGGCTTTGTATCCACTGTAGGTTTCAACCTTTATATTCCATTCCAGTATCATATCAGCCTATTTCCCGGTTTCATATTTTCCGTGCCCCTCACAGCAGCCCTCTCCGCAATATCCATTTTCCCGGATTTTTACCTCCCGGGATTCACTGAAAGGCCTGAAACTGATGATATCACCAGATGAACCGCAGAATCGAACCTCACCGGTCTGTGTATCGAGTATGTAGATAAGTCTGTCGGTTCCGGCAATCTGGTATCGGCCTGTAACCCCGTTTCCATATGAAACCGCACTTATAAGCAGAAAAACAGTAAGAGCCGATAATCCGCCTGCAAGAAACCACCTGATTCTCATGAAGATCCTCCCGGGATCCGTTTAACATGATTTCTTTCAGCAAGAGCTGATATCGATTCAATCTACATGCAATTCAACTGCCACACAGATGAATTCAGCACAGAATGTTATCTCAGGAAATCTCCGGAACTCTGTGATGACTGTTGAGGAAATTATAAAGAGTAGCCCTGCCAACACCAAGAATCCTTGCGGCTTTGGCTTTGTTTCCGCCGGCTCTGACCATAGCGTTTTCAACATCTGCGACTGTCAGTTTTGGCTTCCGTCCCACTTTGGCCGGCCCCTCTCTTTCCTGAACCTGCTTTACAGATGGTGCATTCTGGATTTCTGGCGGGAGATGTTCAGGAAGAATAAAGGAGTTTTTACATTTGATCATCGCGAACTGTATGGCGTTCTGAAGCTGACGGATATTTCCGGGCCAACCGTAATTCATCAGAAGCGAGATTGCTTTTTCAGAAAACATCATCTCTCCCCTGGAAAGTCTCTCCGAAGTTTTTATGAGAAAATGTCTTGCCAGAAGAGGAATGTCATTACGCCGTTCGCGCAGAGGAGGAATTTCTATGGGAACAACAGCCAAACGATAGTAAAGGTCCTCGCGAAACTCTCCCTTTGAAACCATCTCTTTGAGATTGCGGTTTGTCGCGCAGATTACCCTGACATCGGTTTTTTTCTGCGTCTCACTCCCCACAGGCTCAAAAACTCCCTCCTGAAGAACTCTCAGGAGTTTTACCTGCATGGAGGGAGTAAGTTCCCCGATCTCATCAAGAAAGAGCGTCCCCTTGTCTGCCAGTTCAAAACGCCCCTTCTTGTCCCTGATTGCGCCTGTAAACGCTCCCCTGACATGACCGAACAGCTCACTCTCCAGAGTCCCTTCAGGCAGTGCCCCACAGTTTACAGGTACGAAGAGGTTGTCCCTGCGGGAGCTCTCCTTGTGGATCGCAATGGCAACCAGTTCCTTACCGGTCCCGCTCTCTCCTGTTATAACTACAGGAAAATCACTTGAGGAGAGATCTTTAATAAGCTGGAAAATCGCGAGAATCTTATGATCCTGACCTATTATTCCTCTGAAAGACTCCGATTCACCCAGTTTCATTTCCAGCTCATGAACCCGCGTTACATCAGATAAAGTGGCTATGACTCCCCTTATTTTCCCCTCTTCATCAAAGAGCGGTGCCCGTACAACTTCAAGTTCCTTCCGCAAATCATCATCACCGGTAAAAATGGCATTGTATGACTGTGCTTTCAGACAGGAAAAATCGCCATTGTTATCACAAAATGTGCACTGCTCACCACAAAGATGAGGAGCAAAAAGGTCGTGACAATCACGGCCCAGCACCTTGTCACGGCTTACCCCGGTTATCTTTTCAGCGCCACGGTTGAAAAGGAATACCTTTCTGTTAAGATCATGAGCAAGAAGTCCCTCATGAAGGCTGTCAATCACATTTTCCAGACAGATATGCTGTCTGAGCAAAGCGTTAAAGGAGCCGTGTCGGAAGAAATCCTCAACATAGACCCGCAGATCCTTTGTAAATTCCATCCATGATATTCTGTCACATTCTGATGGTTCTTCCAGATTCCAGTTCACCACAGCAGGTATACCTGAGAGAAGCGGGCACTTAGCTGCCGTTTCTCTGCCTATAGTAACAACCAGATCAAACTGTTCCGATAATTCTATCTCTTTAAGAGAAACAGATGGCTTAGAGAGAATCTCTTTTTCTCCACAGGCAGCAATTAATTCCTCAAAAAGCAATGCAGGTGAAATTCCAGCGCTTTTTATTACAGATCCTGACTCTGCGGTTTGGCCGGCATAAGCTGCTGCAAATCTTGAAGAGAGGTGTTTAATGTCCAGAAAAAGAATTTTACTATCCATATCACATGGATAAAATAGTAAAAGTGTCCATTAATGTTGCTGATTTTCAGACATTTCTTTATTCGGCGGGATTTTTCTGCATAATCGACAGCGGCTTTCCGGGCACCATTGACAGAAGAAGCAATCCGGGCAATCATACTTACGGGCACATGCAGCTCCAGGCGGGTGTTTGGATTTTGGGCTCTGCCCGAACAACGGAGATTCATTGGATTCACGATCCATCAGTTCCTGCCTTCTCCGGATCTGCCCAGCCCCCCCTTTCCATATGCTTTCTCTTTTCAGCTTCGGCAAGGTCCAGCATCCTGTAAGCACAATCTCTGACTATGCCAAACAGTACCCCGCAGGAATCATCATTGCGGTAAAGGTCACCGTGATCAGCACAGGACAAAAGCATTCGATTCAGCCTCTGCACCCTGAGGATTTCACGATTGACAAGACACATTCTGTCCTCAGGCGCAGAGCCATCAATAGGTAAAGATAACACGGCTAATCTCTCCCGGTTCACTGTTTTCCAGCACAGCTCTGATTATCACAGGCTTTTCCTGCTGACACTCTTCTGCCCGGTTTCCCGGGTCAGATCCAGATGGACCTCCGGAGAATTTCTCCAGAGGTTCACCATTGTGTCCGGAATACCCGCAGAACCCGCCGGTCAAAGCAAGCAGTCCGGAAAAAACAAGATATCCCATCAAGAGTTTCATAAGACACTCCAGGCGGATACTTCAGATTGTACCCCAGAAGCCGTGAAGGTTACAGTATTCACGGGCATAAAGCTTTACATTTTCATCATCTACCATGAAAACCGCCTCTGCAACGGTATCACCTTCTTTGAATTCATGACGCAGAACCTTGTCCCCGGCGATCAGTTCCACAAAGAGGATATAGTGTTCAGGAGTCATAGGATGAGGCACCTCGCCTACCTTGACTTTCACGACCTTGCCGTTCCGTTCAATCACGGGGACATGCTTCTCCTTTGCGGCATCTGTGGTATTCGCTTTCAGTTCCTTCATCTCTTTTCCGCAGCAGAAAAGGCTCTCGCTTCCATTCCAGAGTGACTCCACTACAGCACCACATCCATCACATTTGTACACACTTCTCTTACTGATCATACTTCCTCCTTCTTCTTGAACAAGGTTCTGCTTTTCAGTTGAAAACAACAGAAAGATTCCCTTTATGATACTGTGAAATATTCCTTTAGTCCTTCATTAGTCGGAATGATCGCCCTTTCTCCTTTCTGCCAGTTGGCAGGGCAGACCTCCCCATGCCCGGTATAGTACTGAAGAGCATCGATCATCCTTAACACCTCATTGACACTTCTTCCCAAAGGAAGGTCATTTACAAGCTGATGACGGACAATAAATTTATCATCTATCAGGAATAATCCCCTGTAAGCAACACCCTGATCCTCAAAAAGAACATCGTACGCTTTTGAGATCTCTTTTTTGATATCAGAAACTACAGGATATTCTATTCCCTGAATTCCACCCTGTGATTTGGGGGTGGAGAGCCAGGCATAATGGCTGTAATGTGAATCAACACTTACCGCAACCAGTTCCGTATCCCTCTTTCTGAAATCCTCGATCCGATCATTAAAGGCATGAAGTTCGGTCGGACAGACAAATGTAAAATCGAGAGGGTAGAAAAACAGTACAATATTCTTACCCTTAAGGTCAGAAAGACGGAACTTATCAATAATCTTCTTACCTTTTACAGCAGTAGCGACAAAATCCGGAGCAGTTCTTCCAACCAGTAAAGCCATTTGTTCCTCCTTTTAAAGTTAATCTCAAAATTGAACGGGGACAAATATGCAAGAGGCGTGCCAGACAAAAAAACCGGCTAAAAGCCTGGTTTTCAGGGGAGTATGTGTTTAAAATCAGGGAGGAATTTTGAGACATTTTTGTATATTTGGATGAAATCAACAGAAAAAACAGACAGAGATGTTGGTTTAGGGTTTTCTGTTTTACAGGGGACAGGTACGGAAACGTACCTGTCCCCTCTGTTTATTTAATCCCCTGTGCCTGCACAACCTTGGCTTCCTGGGAATCCGGACACTGTTCGATCAGCTTTTTCCAAACCATTGTTTTTGATTTTGTTTTTCCCTGTTTGTCATATACCAGACCGAGCTTGTAAAGAGAAACACACACCTTTGAACCCTGAGGATATTTTTTGAAATATTTCAAATACTCCTTCTCCGATTCAGCGTACTCTTTTTTAGCATATCTGCATTCAGCAATCCAATACTCCGCTTCCTGAGCCAATGGAGATTCAGGAAACTGGGAAACCAGATCTGTAAAGCCGCTCAGGGATATATCATACCTTCCCGCGTTAAAATCACTCATCGCGATCTGAAAGAGTTTCTCTATTTCAGCAGCTCTGGAATTAGCGGCGATAGAATCGGCAATCAGTTTTGCTTCGAGTCTTTTATTGAACTCAGCGGTTTTCTGATCGATCTTGGAGAGCCTGTGCTGGCTCTCTGACAGATTACCTTCTATATTGGAGACTTTTCTATCGAGTTCATTGAACCTGACTTGCTGATCGGCCCTGATCAGTCTCAGCAACTCGCTTTGTGTTTTCTGTTCCTCAAGAAGTTTTTTCTGGGTGGTTGAGATTTCGTTGTTCAGGGAATCCACCCTGGTCTGAATGGCTCTCAGTTCCTTTGTTCTCAACATCGTCAAGTTTGAACATCCCTGAAAAGAGGCCAAAGTGAAGACTGCAACTACTGCCAGAATGATTTTCCTTTTCATTGTTTAACCTTTCTGCCTTCTCTGAGATTACCTTGCCAGGGCTACAAATTCTGACCTGCGATTTTTTGAATGACACTCTTCGTCAGTGCAACCCGGTATAACGGGCTGTTCTTTTCCCATGGAAGTAACCTCCATCCTGATTGGTGCGACCCCGTAATTTTCCATGTAGTCTTTTACTGCTTTTGCACGCCTCTCTCCCAGGCCCATATTATACTCTGAAGAACCCCTTTCATCGCAATGCCCCTGAATCAGAACACGCATCCCGGGATTATCCTTGAGAAATCTAGCGGCAATAGTCAGAGCTTCAACAGCGTCACTAGTAAGACTGAAGCTGTTGTACTCGAAATACACCGGCCTTAACGCCTCCCTTGCTCTTATCGCCAGATCATCGGCGAGCTGAGCCTCTTTGAATATGGCGTTGTCAGATG
>JAAYIG010000078.1 GCA_012523595.1 Fibrobacter sp. | reverse complement strand
GTGACAACACTGTCATCTCAACTGCCGGGCCTATGGCAATGTACCTGGTGTATGGAGCAAGCAACTCCAAATTTCTGGAAGTGGTCGGAAAGGTAGACCAGGTGTTCAATTATGCCAGTCTCAATTTTAACGGCGGTGAGTGGTTTATCGATGGGGGGACAGTGGACCGTTTCACATTGGAGATGAAACTGGAAGTACCGGGACAGACGACTCTAACAGAGCTTCTGGACGCACTTGGAGTCGGGGTCAACTATCAGATCCCTACCGTTTACCACAAGTTCAGAGATGTAAAAGTGACCTTTGACTGGTGGTCCGACTCGGTGATGACCTGGGAGTTCGATAACACCACAACCGCAGTCTACAACATGAAAGATAAATACGGAGACTACGTAGCCTGGAACGGATGGCCTGCATACAATTTTTCACGGTGCACATTCGTGCTTACCAAAAGATCAGCCGAACTGAAGGATCTGGTGGAGCTTGCCACACAAGACTGAGTATTCCTCTTTCTCCCGGCGCTGGCATCTGTGTCGAATGGACGTATTCAGTAGTCGGTTCAGCAGTGTGAATTTTACATTCTGTAAACAGTGCCTTTTTCCGGAGTCGGAACCGACAATCGATTATTTTTGAAAACGAAACCTGATTTTTCTCTCCTTAATCAAGATATATTTTCCTTAGTGGTAAATAGTCGATACCGATGCCGATTCCGATTGGAAGAACAGACAGATGAGTCCCGACACGCAGTATCCCATTCCTTTTTGTCTACGCCCTAGTAAATTTATCCGTCAAGATATCAGCACAATTTTGTAACCCTGTAAACACAGTATTGACACCTTTCTGAAAAAGCATTATATTGATTTCGGTTTTGTAAAAAAAACCGCATCCATTATTAAGAGTAAAGCATGTACAGTCCCGGATACAAAAAGGCATTCTTCCCTGCGAACAGGGGAGGATGCCTTTTTTTTGTTGTGTCTGCACATTTTAACTATAACCTGAACCGTATTCTAATGTATTGTTGCGGATTCATGTAAAAAGCGAGGTTTTGTGAAAGGAATAATTGCGCTTGAAGATGGTACCATATTCGAAGGCGAATCGTTTGGTGCACCAGGCGAATCGATCGGTGAAATAGTCTTCAATACCAGCCTCACCGGGTATCAGGAAGTCCTGACTGATCCCTCCTACTCTTCCCAAATTGTCTCCATGACCTATCCCCTGATCGGAAATTACGGTATCAATCATACCGATATCGAATCATCACGGGTACAGGTAAGCGGATTTGTGGTAAAAGAGGCCTGTGACTACCCCTCAAATTTTACCTCCTGCAAGACAATCTCCCAATACCTGATTGAAAATGGGATTGTCGGAGTTCAGGACATCGATACCCGTGCTTTGACCAGGCATATCAGAGTAAAAGGAGCTATGAAGGCGGTGATCTGGGCCGGTGATACGGCGGTATCCAGTGATGATCTTGTGGACAAGGCAAGATCCTGGAGAGGTCTGGAGGGGCTTGATGTGGTAAAGGATGTTACCTGTAAAGAGCCATATATCTGGAACGAGCATAAAAACAATCTCGCGAAGGAAACTCAAACCCGTTTCTCCATAGTGGCCATTGATTTCGGAATCAAATACAACATCCTCCGGATCTTCCAGGCACTGGGATGCAGGATAACAGTTGTTCCTGCCGGCACCAGCGCATCGGAAATACTCGGTTACGATCCTGACGGGATTTTTCTTTCAAATGGTCCCGGTGATCCTGCCGCAGTGACCTATGCAATTGAAACAATACGGAAGCTGATCGGACAAAAGCCGATTTTTGGAATCTGCCTGGGCCATCAGCTCCTGGCATTAGCCCTGGGTGGCAAGACATACAAGCTTAAATTCGGGCACAGGGGCGCAAATCATCCTGTAAAGAATATGAAAAACGGGTGCATAGAGATCACTTCGCAGAATCACGGATTCTGTGTTGACATCGACAGCCTGACCTCTACGGGCGCATCCTTGACACATTTGAATCTCAATGATAACACCTGTGAGGGACTTGAACTGAAGTCCGAGAGGGTTTTCAGCGTTCAATATCATCCTGAAGCATCTCCCGGACCTCATGATTCCGGTTATCTCTTTGAGCAGTTTATCAATGTACTGGATAGTAAAAAAGCAAAAAGCAGACAGAATTTAACTGTACTAACATAAACAGAGACAGGATTATGCCAAGACGAAGCGACATCGACAGCATTTTAATCATCGGAAGCGGGCCAATAATAATCGGCCAGGCGTGTGAATTTGACTATTCGGGAACCCAGGCCTGTAAAGCTCTCAAAGAAGAGGGATACAGGGTAATACTTGTAAACAGCAACCCGGCTACAATCATGACTGACCCCGATATGGCGGACAGGACCTATATCGAACCGGTCACTCCGGAAATTGTGGAGAAAATCATTATAGCCGAGCGTCCTGACGCGCTTCTTCCTACAATGGGAGGACAGACCGGGCTTAACACCGCGATGGAGCTTTCCGAAAGCGGAGTCCTTCAGAGATACAATGTAAAGCTTATCGGAGCCGATGAAAAGGCGATAAAGAGGGCTGAGGACCGGAGTGAGTTCAAGAAAGCCATACAGAGGATCGGGCTCGATCTTCCGGCAAGTGCTTTTGCCTACAATCTCGATGAAGCCTGGCAGATTGCTTCAGAGATCGGTTTCCCCCTAATAATCAGACCCTCTTTCACCATGGGCGGAACTGGCGGAGGGCTGGTTTTCACTGAAGCCGAATTCGAAAAAGCTGCCAGATACGGCCTTCACTGCAGCAGGATCCATGAGATCCTTATCGAGGAATCGGTTATCGGATGGAAAGAATACGAACTGGAGATCATGCGTGACAAGGCGGACAACGTAGTTGTAATCTGCTCCATAGAAAACCTTGATCCTATGGGTATTCATACCGGAGACAGTGTGACAGTTGCTCCGGCCCAGACCCTCACCGACCGTCAGTACCAGAAGATGCGTGATGCGGCAGTGGCGATCATAAGAGAGATTGGAGTGGAGACCGGTGGATCAAACATCCAGTTTGCGGTAGATCCCAGAACCGGGCGCATGGTGGTAGTAGAGATGAATCCCAGGGTGAGCAGAAGCAGCGCCCTGGCGAGCAAGGCTACAGGTTTTCCCATTGCCAGATTCGCCGCGAAACTCGCTGTGGGTTATACTCTTGACGAAATCAGAAACGATATCACGCAGGAAACACCGGCCTCATTTGAGCCCACCATAGATTATTGTGTAGTCAAGATACCCCGTTTTGCCTTTGAGAAATTTCCGGAGGCGGATTCCACTCTTGGAATCCAGATGAAGTCTGTGGGTGAGACCATGGCAATAGGGCGGACATTCAAAGAGGCTCTTCAGAAGGGACTCCGGGGACTTGAGACCGGACGGAAGGGGCTTGATTATCTCTCTTTTCCGATCAACGGAGAAGAGGAACTGCTTGCCTCACTGGCCAGGCCCGGTTCCGATCGTCTGTTCCTCATAAGATTTGCGCTTCAGAACGGAGTTTCTCCTGTAAAGATTGCAGATATCACCAGGATAGATCCCTGGTTTATAAACAATATTGCTTCAATT
>JAAYIG010000077.1 GCA_012523595.1 Fibrobacter sp. | reverse complement strand
TGGAACCGCTGTTGTCGCGTCCGTTCCAGACAATCGAATATCGTCCCGCGGACAGAAACTGTTTACCAAGATTGCACACCTCGATACCTCTCAAATTGTAAATCCCCATTTCCACAGAATATTCTACGGGAAGCGTAAAACCGATTGTAACATTGTCACCGCGGACAGGGCCACTTATCTGCGGAACCATAAACGGTTTCGGATCGAGGAAACGGGAGTTTATCACTGATGTGCTGTCGAGTACTCGCGGTGGTGGCCCGCCGGTCCAGTTTGTCTCATAAGAGGGGTCACCCGAATAATTGGGAGAAAGAGTATAGTTTTGCTTGTACTGATCCAGTTCTTCCAGGGAACCAAGGATAAAGTTGATCTTGTTGATATCGTAGTTACCGAACCCTGCATTGGAGATCCACAGAAGATAGCGCATATCGGTATAGCTTGGTGTGTTCTTATCCATCGGCTCGGTTGGAGTATCAGAGAAACCCATGAGTCTGGCACAGAGTCTGTCTACAGCAAGCGGATCTTCTCCGGCGATAGCACAGTACTGCATTATGCTTGTACCGGATACCGGGCCATCACCCTGCATCCCCTCCCAGGCATCGAGGACATTGAGTGCTGGTCTATGTTTAGTATAAATGACATTTGCAAGTTGATATAGATTGTAGGCCAGACACTTGTTTTCATCCTGTTCCTTCCCGGAGGTCCATCCAACCTGACCATGCATCTGTGATTTGATGTTTGTCAGAGGAGCAGCCATCAGTATGTTCTTATTAACCCCGGTCATCACCATGCAATTGTGTGTCTTGGGTCTGCAGATAGAAATCATGTAGTAGTTATCATCGACAAATGCCGAGGAGATGGGAATCGTTGTTGTGGTGGTAAAGTCAGTGTTCCATATCTGGCAGTCAACAGAGGGTATATTCGATGTGTTGTTTAAATTGACTATAGTCACGCCGCTGTATTCGTGCTGCAATGAGTTGTAGCCAACCATATTAAAGTACCAGTTTGGATCAGGGGTTGTACTGCATTCACCAACGATAATAGGTACGCTCTGTGAGATGGAGCGGATAAATTCTATAAGCCCGCGAAGTGCATCAACATGAGTGGCCGCAAGCTGATTTCCGGTAACGACATTCGGTTTTATGAGAACCGTTTTTCCCTGGATACCTGATGAGACAGCAGACCGCCATGGCTCCAGAACATCCAGGATCATCTGTTTACGTGTTCCTGATTGTGATGATCCCACAAAGGAGACATTGCTGGTTTCCTGAGATTTGGAAACTGTTGCCGAAAAAGCCCTGGAGTGAATAAGTCCTGACCCGCCTATAAGCAGGGCAGTTCCGGCTCCTGTTCTTTTGAGAAAATCTCTTCGGTTCATCGCCATAGTGTTTCTCTTTTTTTTTTGGGGTTGTTTGAAAAAAAACGAACCAGTCTGCTTTTTCAATATAAACAAAAGCAACATGGAATTTACTTATTTGTTGTTTTAGGGAGCGATTGTGTTGAACTTTTCTTCAACATTTTCTGCCTGCTGACCGCAAATCAGAATTGTAACCCCTGGGGACCAAATGTATCTCAATAGTGATAAATTTTCAGGACTAAATCGCTTCAGATTGTGGTTTGGATAAATAATATTATTAAAATAAACTATACTAAATATAAGTAATTGATAAATAAGGAAATAGGAGTCATAAAGGAAAAATTAAGAAAATTATACTAAACAAAGTAGCGGCAGAAAGGAAAAAAACACTTATATTATCTGTATAAGTGAAATGCGTTTAGTTACTGATCTGGATTAGTAATACAAAGAATATATGAGAACAAGTTCAGCCGCACTCTGTTTGTTCTTTTCTCAATTTGCTTTATTTCCTCATATGGAGACAGCACAGATGATTGGGCTGAAGAGACTGGATCCCATTCGCAGGAATGACGTTTAGGTGAGAGTGGTACTTGTAAGGAACAGATGTCACCGCGAGGCGTCATGTCTGTGAAAACAGGCATCCGGAAGAACTGGGTTGATGGGATTGAATTCATGCTTTTGCAGGAATGATGTTGAGGTGAGGATGGTACTTGTAAGGAACCAAAGTCAGCTTGTGCCCTGAGATAATCTCTGGTATAATCAGGGTATATTCCGTTTAAATAAAGGAGATGCTATGTGGTGGCTGCTTAAACGCATAAGTATAAGAGGTGCAGCGGTCGTTTCAACATTCCTGTTTTTTGTCATAAATGTGAGTGCTGCACCGCACGAGGGAGAACAGTTTTCCCTCAGGCAGCCGGATGGAACGCTGGTGCCGGTACTTGTCTGGGGTGATGAATTTCACCAGGATGTTGAGAGCCCGGATGGATACACACTTGTGCGTGATAAGGATGGATGGATCTGCTATGCAGATCTTTCTTCTGATGGAAACGAATACGTCTCCAGCGGCATCAGGTACACCGGAGAGAAACGTTCTGTTTCTCTGAAAAAAAAGGTGCGCATTAACAGGGAATCGATGCACAGAAAGCAGCGGAAAAACAGGGAAGTTCTGGGTTATGAGGAGCTTATCAGTTCTGGTTCATCCCATTCACCAGTCTTCTCACCTGCACCTCCGGATGATGGAATAGAGCCTGCTGAACCCAAAGAGGTCGTAGGACTTACAATACTTATTGACTTCCCGGATCAGAAATCAAATATCACCAGAGAGACAATCGAGAATTTCTGCAATCAACCGGGCTATTCCGGAAACAGCAATAACGGCTCAGTTTTCGATTACTTCCGTGATGTCTCCAATGGCCTGATGCTCTACACCAATATAGTTACCCCTTTTATCACTGCTGAAAAAAATAAAACCTACTATGACAGAGGCGAAAATTATCCTTATGTCCAGGAACTGCTTACAAATATACTTACCAAACTGAAAAATCAGGGATTTGACTTAAGCAGAGTTTCAGTTTCAAACAACCGGGTAATTGCTCTAAATGTGTTCTATGCCGGATCTGCCACTGCAGGATGGGCCAATGGTCTGTGGCCTCACGCAGGGACATACCGGGGCGGGGTTACTATAAATGGAATAGGTTTTTCCAGATACCAGCTTGCCAGTTTAGGTTCCGCCCCGAGACTGGGCACGTTTGTTCATGAGAACGGCCATATGCTCATGGGCTGGGCTGATCTTTACTCTTATGAAGACCATTCCAATGGCGTAGGCAGGTGGTGCGTGATGAACTCTGTCAACCCGTCCACAAACCCCCAGCAGCCCAATCCTTATTTCAGAAATCGTGCAGGATGGATTACTGTAACCGATATCACAGGTGCAGCAAGAGGTACTCTATATACCCATGCGGCAAACAGCCACAGTGCTTTTACATACGTGAGAAACACCAAGGAGTTTTATTTCATTGAGGCACGCAGGCGTAGTGGCCGAAGTTCAGGGTTGCCGGGTGATGGGTTACTGGTATGGCATGTTCACACTGACGGGCTGAATACTTATGCCAGAAAAGGTTTTCCCCTTGTTGCATTGATGCAGGCTGATGGGAGAAGAGATCTTGAAAACAGAAAAAACAGTGGAGACTCGAATGACCCGTTCCGTCAGAACGGTAATGCCAGGTTCAACAATTCAACAACTCCGGCGGCAGTATATCATGATGGTGTTGCCTCCGGGATCGATCTGGCGGAAATCAGTGTGGCTGGTGACACTATGACATTTAAAATAGGGCCCAATGCTGAGGTTGTTACTTACACTTTGACAGTAGAAAACGGCAGCGGCAGTGGAACCTACTCTCCGGGTGAAATCGTGTCAATCAGTGCGCCGGAAACAGGAACGGGAGGCGCATTTTTACGATGGTCAAGTACAACTCTTTCTCCGCAAGACCCGTATAACCGCTCGACAACTCTTGTGATGGGTAACAGCAATGCGACGGTTACGGCCCGGTATGCAAATCCCGGAGTGATTCCCGGAACAGTTCAGGCTGAGCAGTTCGGCTACCAGCAGGATGCAAGCACCGCTACGGCAACTGATGCCGGAGGAGGCCAGTATGTCAATTTCACCAGAACCGGTGCTTTCATTGAACTGCTGGTTGATGTGCAGTCCGGAGATTCGACAACTCTTTCCTACCGTA